>NZ_PTFE01000020.1:0-99250 GCF_002936975.1 Bradyrhizobium sp. AC87j1 | reverse complement strand
GAGGCGCTGGGCGTTTAGTGTATTTGTGGTCACTTTGCTATTTAATTTTTATTTATTTTCGTTGTTTTTTTATTTAATCGTGCAATCCTAAGAAAAATAGCCGAAATCCATTTTTCCGAATCCGGCCAGGCGGTCGCGCCGTATCCTCCGCAACGGTCCGGATGCCATTAGCGGAGCAAGCCATGAGTCAATCTCCATCGCTCGTGCCGAACATGACGACAGACCGGGACGTCTATCTCGTGCTCGATGATTTCGGCCGGCGGCTCGGCCGCGCCTGGTGTGAAACTGCCGAGGAGGACGCCAATCGGGCGACCCTGCTCAGACATTTGGTCGAGGGGCAATATCTCCATCCGGCACGTGTTGTGGCCTTCAATACAGCGGAAGGATGGTCACGAGATGCCACCGCAGAAATAGCGGACGAGCTGCGCCGCCGCTTTGTCGAATTCGAGGAGACAGATCCCTCGTTGCTGGAGTTTTTGGAAAGAGCGGCGAGGCGCTGAAGCTCGAGCTTGACGGAGGCCGATGAGCGCCTTTCGCGTTAATGCGCGTGGTCAATGAGTTCTTACCGGTCGGCCGCGATTGGCCGTTCGCATTAAGGATGCCCCGACGAAGTTCGGCAGCCCTGGATTTTGCGGCATATACTGCCTGCGACCTTCGCAAATCCATTTTTGGGCAACTGGGGCACCACCGCAATGTCGCGTACTCTCGCTGTTGTTTTCTCGACCGCCGTCGCCGCGATTTCCATGACGGGCGCAGCCTCCGCCGGCTGCTACAATTGCTACGCACCGCCGCCGTGCCAGACCTGCTATCAGCAGCAATACGTCGCGCCGCAGTACCGCACCGTCGATGAGACCGTGATGGTCTCCCCGGGCTCCGTCGTCGCGCATCGCACGCCCGCGCAGTACCGCACCGTGATGGTCCCGCAGACCGTGATGGTCGCGCCGCCGAGCGTCCAGTACGAGCGCATCCCCCCGCAATACGCCACGCGCCAGCGCGTCCAGATGGTCTCGCCGGGGTATTCCTATTACGCCCCGGTGCAGATGGGATGCGCGTCCTGCGGGTACTGAGCTGACGCAGTCACGAAGAACATTCGCGCGGCGCTCCTAACTGGGCGCCGCTTTCTTTTGCGCAGTATAAAAGGGAGCGGATCTTTGAACCGGTAAGCCCTTGTTGCCGAGCTACATGTACCAAAGGACAGAGTGCGGCAGTGTTTTGCGCGGAGTTTGAGGCGTCGTCCGAGAGATTCTATCGGGTCAGCGTCAGTACCATATGGACCGTATCAGGTTCGCGGCGTTCTACGCGTTCGAACCCAAATCTGCCAAGAACCCTGAGCATCGCAGCGTTGTCCGGCAGCACCTCCGCGGTCAGTTCCTTCAGCTTGGCTTCGCGGGCAAGGCTGATCAGGTGACGCAGCAGCAGTCCGCCGATGCCGCGTCCTTGCCAGGCGTCGATCACCATGAAGGCCGTCTCGGCGCAGCCCGGCCCGGCTGCGACATATCGCGCGCCGCCCACGATGGTGCTCCGACCTGCATTCGCCACGCACGCGACCAGCGCCACATGGTTCTTGAAGTCGACGTCGACGAAATAGGCGCGCTCCTTCTCGGAGAAATGACGTTTTAGCATGAAGAAGCGGCGCTGGAGGGACTGTGTGCCCACCTCGCCAAGCGCGGCCAGCATGGCGGCCTCGTCATCTGGCCGGAGAGCACGGATCTCCACGGCCGTACCGTCGCGGAGCTGTTCGTTTCGCGCGTAGTTTGCTGCATTCAACATGCGTTCGCGTCGCAATTGTTGAGCCGTTTCGTGACCACGGCACCCGTCCCATCAAGCCGCCTTCAGTCCTTTGCCGGTTGATTTGGATCAAGCCTGCAGTCCCGGTCCGGCCGCTAGGCTTTCCGCATGGAGCCAACCAGCCGGGCGCAGGCCTCAAACCTTGAAGACACTTCGCCAACTTTTTTCCACCAGCGACGTCGTTCAGCTCGTGATCCGGCTCGGCTTGCTTGCGCTGCTGATCCTGTGGACGCTCCTGATCATCCGCCCCTTCGTGCCGATCTTGACCTGGAGCGCGGTGCTTGCCGTGGCGTTCTATCCGGTCTTCAGCTGGCTCGCGAAATGTCTGGGCGGCCGCCCGCGGACAGCGGCGGTGCTCCTCACCTTCATCATGCTCGGCATCGTCATCGGTCCGGCGGCCTGGCTCGGCCTCAGTGCGGTTGAGGGGGTCAGGGAGCTCGCAGGGCAACTCGGCAGCGGCGATCTCGTGCTGCAGGCGGCGCCGGAGCGGCTCAAGGACTGGCCGCTGGTCGGGCCGCAGCTCTACGATCTCTGGAATCAGGCCTACACCAACATCCGCGCGGCCGTGCGCGAGGTTGCGCCATATCTGAAGCCGATTGCCGGCATGATGCTGTCATTCGCAGGCAGCGCTGGCCTCGGCACGCTGAAATTCCTGATGTCGGTGCTGGTCGCCGGATTTCTCTTTCCATATGGTCCGCAGCTCGTCAGTGCGATCCGCGGCTTCCTGTTCCGAATCGTGCCGGAACAGAGCGAACATTTCCTCGAGCTGGCGGCTGGGACCATCCGGGCGGTGTCGCAAGGCGTCATCGGCGTCGCCATTATTCAGGCGCTGCTCGCCGGCATCGGATTCAAGCTGGCGGCCATCCCGAGCGCGGGGCTGCTCGCCGTCATTGTTCTGCTGCTGTCGATCGTGCAGCTCGGTGCGGCGATCGTCCTCATTCCGGTCGTCATCTGGATCTGGATGGACAAGGACGTCACCACGGCGCTGCTACTGACGGTATTTCTCGTCATCGTCGGTCTTCTCGACAACATCCTGAAGCCGCTGGTCATGGGACGGGGCCTCTCCACGCCGGCGCTCGTCATCCTGATCGGAGTGATCGGTGGCACGCTTGCGCATGGGATCATCGGTCTGTTCATCGGACCGATCATTCTCTCGGTCGCCTGGGAACTCGCAGCGGCCTGGATCCGCATCGACCGGGCCGTGCCGCCTGCGCAGCTTGTCGCTGACCGTTGACTTAAATCAACGTCTCGGCGATGGCGGCGCCTCTTGAATGCCTTGCACGACGACGAGGTCGAACATGGCGATTGAAAATCTGAAGCTCCCCGATGGCCCGCTGTCTGGGTTAGTCGCTTCGGCCGTGGAATACATGGTCGATGCAGGACAGCGCAGCGTCCTCTTTTTGGACATCATGCGCCAGCGCGGCGATCAGTATCGCGAGCATGTCGCGCAAACCGCGCCGCATGTCCTGCAATATGCCGCTGAATTGATCACGGATGGCCGGAAGCTTGATGAGCCGGTCAACTATGCGCTGGTGCGCATCGTTCCGCCCAAGGACATCGACATCGACATGAGCCGGCGGCCATTCGTCGTGGTCGATCCGCGCGCCGGCCACGGTCCCGGAATCGGCGGCTTCAAGGCGGACAGCGAGATTGGCGTCGCGATGAGAGCGGGACATCCCTGCTACTTCATCGGGTTCCTGCCGGAGCCGGTGCCCGGCCAGACCATCGAGCGCATCGCGCGGGCGGAAGCGAAATTCATCGAGACCGTCATCGACCGCCATCCGGAAGCGGACGGCAAGCCCTGCGTGATCGGCAATTGCCAGGCCGGCTGGGCCGTCATGATTTTGGCATCGTTGCGACCTGAGCTATTTGGCCCTCTTATCATCGCCGGCGCGCCGCTTGCCTATTGGGCAGGCGTGCACGGCAAATATCCGATGCGCTATTCTGGCGGCCTGTTGGGCGGAAGCTGGCTCACCGCGCTGACGAGTGATCTCGGCGCTGGCAAGTTTGACGGTGCCTGGCTGGTACAGAATTTCGAGAACCAGAACCCCTCGAATACGCTCTGGACCAAGCAGTACAACGTCTATTCCAAGGTCGATTCAGAGGCGGAACGTTACCTCGACTTCGAGCGCTGGTGGGGCGGGCACGTCAACCTCAATGCCGAAGAGATTCAGTTCATCGTCGATGAGCTGTTCATCGGCAACAATCTTGCCGCAGGCCGGATCGAGATGTCAGACGGGCAGAAAGTCGATCTGCGCAACATCCGCTCGCCGATCGTCGTTTTCTGCTCCCAGGGTGACAACGTCACCCCGCCGCAGCAGGCGCTGGGCTGGATCCTGGACTGCTATTCCAGTGTCGACGAGATCAGGGCCTACGGCCAAACCATCGTGTATACCGTTCATGAGAGCATCGGTCATCTCGGCATCTTCGTGTCCGGGGGGGTGGCCAAGAAGGAGCACGCGGAATTCTCCAGCAATATTGACCTTATCGACGTGCTGCCGCCTGGGCTCTATGAGGCCACTTTCGAGGCCCGCGGTAACGAGACACTCAACGCCGATCTTGCAGCAGGGCAATGGGTGATGCGTTGCGAAGCACGAACGCTGGACGACATCCGAGCGATGGGCGGCAATTCTCCAGAGGATGAACGGCGATTTGCGGCTGCCAAGCGCGTCTCGGAATTCAATCTCGCGGCCTATCAGAAGTTCTTGCGGCCCTTCGTGAAGAGCATGGTGACGCCGCAGCTAGCGGAATCGGCGCGCAACATGCACCCGCTCCGACTGCAGTATGAGCTCTTCAGCAGCCAAAATCCCTGGATGTCCACGGTCAAGGCGGCTGCCGATCGGGTCGAGGATAAGCGCAAGCCGGTATCGAAAGACAATCCGTTCCTGGCGTTCCAGGAGCAGATGTCCAAGCAGATCGTCCATGCGCTGGATAGCTGGCGTGATGCGCAGGAAGCGCTGAGCGAGACCGTCTTCCTGAACGTCTATGGCTCGCCGCTGCTTCAGGCCGCCGTAGGCATTGACCCTAACTCGGTACCGTCCCGCCGCCGCGAGATGTCCGCCGAGCATCAGGCCATGCTCGCGAAGCGAATTGCCGAGCTGAAGTCACAGATCGAGGAGGGCGGCCTGCGCGAGGCGGCGATCCGGGCGCTGCTCTATGTCGGCTCGGCGCGTGGCATGGTCGACGAACGCAGCATCGAGGCGCTGCGGCGGGTCCGGCGTGACCATGCCGGCCCACGGATGACGCTCGCCGAGTTCAAGATGCTGGTGCGCGAGCAGTTCTTTATGCTGCTGCTCGATCGCGGTGCCTCACTCGCGGCCATCCCCAAGCTGTTGCCTGACGACATGAACCAGCGCCGCGCGGCCTTCGTTGCGATGCGCGAGGTGCTATCGGCGAGCGAGGACCTTACCGGCGAGCGCGCCAACCGACTGAAGCAAGTTGCCGAGTTGTTTGGGCTGGAAGGGGAAAAAGAGTGGACGTCAAACGTCGCCCCTTTCGACCCCAAGGCCAAAGCGTCGTGACGCGCATTGGCGGAAGCGGGAGTGACAGGATGCTGACTGAGGCAACCGACGTTCAATCCGGCAGCAAGTATGATCGCTTGATAGCGGCGGCGAGGGCCGCGCCGCCGACACCGACCGTGGTCGTGCACCCCTGTGACGAAACCTCGCTGCGCGGCGCCGTCGATAGCGCGAGCGCCGGCATCATTCGGCCAATCCTGGTTGGACCGGAGCGGAAGATCAAAGATACCGCCGCCAGATTCGATCTCGACGTATCCGGCTTCGAGATCGTCGATGCCGCTCATAGCGATGATGCCGCGGCCAAGGGCGTCGAGCTAATCCATGCCGCGCGGGGCGAGCTGCTGATGAAAGGCAGCCTGCATACCGACGAGCTGATGCGAGCGGTGACGGCCAAGGTTGGCGGCCTGCGGACCGACCGGCGTATCAGCCATGTCTTCGTCATGGACGTACCCGCCTATGCCGAGACCATCTTTGTGACGGATGCCGCCATCAACATCTTCCCCGATCTCGACGCCAAGCGTGACATCATCCAGAACGCGATCGATCTCTTCAACCAAGCCGGCTTCGGCCAGACTCCGCGGGTTGCAATCCTGTCGGCGGTCGAGACGGTGACGTCGAAAATCCCCTCGACGATCGAGGCCGCAGCGCTCTGCAAGATGGCCGATCGCGGCCAGATTGCCGGCGGCTTGCTCGACGGTCCGTTGGCCTTCGACAATGCCATTGACCCCGAGGCTGCGCGGATTAAGGGCATCAAGTCCGAAGTTGCCGGCAGGGCCCAGATCCTCATGGTTCCGGATCTGGAGTCGGGCAACATGCTGGCCAAGAACCTGACGTATTTCGCCAAGGCGGACGGCGCCGGCATCGTGCTCGGCGCCCGGGTGCCCGTCGTCCTGACCTCGCGCGCGGATTCTCCGCGGGCACGGATGGCCTCCTGTGCGGTGGCTGCGCTCTACGCTTACGCGCGGCGCCAAAAGGCGCCGACAGTTGCGGCTTGACGGCTATGGACACCATCCTCGTCGTCAACGCCGGCTCATCAAGCGTCAAGTTCCAGGTCTTTGTCGTCGAGGGCGAAGGCCGGCTTCTTCGGATGATCAAGGGCCAGGTGGAGGGTATCGGTAGCCGTCCGCGTCTGCGCGCGAACGGCGCTGGCGGCGATCCCATGGCCGACCGGGCCTATCCGATCGAGGCGATTCCGGACGTTCCGGCGGCAATGAGCGTGGCAGGCGAGTGGCTGCGGAGTGAGGTTCGTGTCAATCCTCTCGCCGTTGGGCACCGCGTGGTCCACGGTGGGCCGGACTATGAGCGGCCGGTTCTGGTCGATCATGGTGTGGTGTCGCGGCTAGAGCGGTTCGTTGGGTTGGCGCCGTTGCACCAGCCGCACAATCTGGCCCCGATCCGTTCGATCCTCGCCAATTTCCCGACGGTGCCACAGGTCGCATGTTTCGACACTGCATTTCATCGCACGCATGGTCCACTGGCCGATTATTACGCCATCCCGCACCAGCTCCACGCCGAAGGCGTGCGGCGTTACGGTTTTCACGGACTCTCTTATGAATACATCTCCAGGAGCCTGCCGCAGATCGCGCCTGATATCGCAAAGCGCCGGGTGATCGTCGCTCATCTCGGCAGCGGTGCCTCGATGTGCGCCATGAAGGATGGGCTGAGTGTCGAGAGCACGATGGGCTTCACGGCGCTCGACGGGCTGCCAATGGGCACGCGTCCCGGCCAGCTCGATCCCGGAGTCGTATTGTACCTGATCTCGGAAAAGGGAATGACTGCCCCCAAGGTGCAGGAGTTCCTCTATCGCGACTGCGGCTTGAAAGGTCTCTCCGGCGTCAGCAACGACATGCGCGAGCTTGAGGCGAGCACCGATCCGCAAGCGAAGCTCGCAGTCGATTACTTCACCTATCGCATCGGTCTCAATGCCGGCATGCTTGCCGCCGCGCTTCAGGGCCTTGATGCCTTCGTCTTCACAGCCGGCATCGGCGAAAACTCGAGCGGCATCCGCACGCGTGTAGCAGAGCAGCTCCGCTGGCTCGGCGTGACACTCGATGAGGCCGAGAACGCCCGCCATTCGAACCTCATCTCGGCGAAGAGCAGTCTCATTCCTGTCTATGTCATCCCGACGGACGAGGAGGCGATGATCGCGCAGCACACGTTGTCGCTGCTGATGAACGGCCATTCGCGTAACACCAGACATAAGAGGGTGTCATGATTCCAATATTTCCGGACAGCAAGGTCGCCCTTAAAGGCAAGAAGGGCCTGGTGGTCGGTATCGCCAACGATCAGTCAATCGCATGGGGGTGCGCCAGGGCGTTCCGGGCGCTCGGGGCTGATCTCGCCGTCACCTATCTGAATGACCGCGCCAAGAAGCATGTCGAGCCGCTGGCGCAGGCGCTGGAAGCGCCGATCTTCGTGCCGCTCGACGTCATGGTCGAAGGCCAGACTGAAGCCGTGTTCGAGCGCATCAAGTCGGAGTGGGGACAGCTCGATTTCCTGCTGCATTCCATCGCCTTTTCGCCCAAGGAGGCGCTGCACGGCCGTGTCGTCGACGTTGGCCGCGACGGCTTTTTGAAGACCATGGACGTCTCCTGCTGGTCGTTCCTCCGGATGGCGCATCTTGCCGAGCCTCTGATGAAGAACGGCGGCACGATGTTCACAATGACCTATTACGGCAGCCAGATGGTGGTGGAGAACTACAACATCATGGGCGTGGCGAAGGCAGCGCTCGAAGCCTCGGTTCGTTATGCTGCCGCTGAATTGGGTCCGAAAGGCATCCGTGTGCACGCGATTTCGCCGGGACCGCTTGCGACCCGCGCCGCGTCAGGCATTCCCGAATTCGATGAACTCATGGACAAGGCGCAGTCCAAGGCACCGTCGCGCAGTCTGGTCAGCATCGACGATGTCGGCAACGCAACCGCCTTTCTCGCACTTGACGGCGCCAAGCTGATCACCGGTGGTGTGCTTTATATCGATGGCGGGTATCACATCATCGACTGATCAGGCATGCGCGTTGCATGAGGCTGTTTCCGACATGTCGTGTTCAGCGATAGTGCAGGGCGATCAGCTCGGCGACGCAGGCGGGCTTCTTGCCGCCCTCGATCTCGATCACGAGGTGATAGTTCACGCGCAGTCCGTCCGGCGGCATGTCCTCGGCTTCGGCGACCGTGACCCGGCCGCGCAGTCTTGAGCCCGCCGGCACCGGGGCGAGGTACCTGATCCGGTCAGCTCCGTAGTTCAGCGTGTTGCGAAGGCCCTTCAGGCCGATGACAGAGCGGATGAACAGCGGCGCCAGGGCAAGTGACAGCAGGCCATGTGCGATGGTTTTGCCGCCCGGCATCTCCTTGCTGGCACGTTCCTGGTCCACATGGATCCATTGTTCGTCGCAGGTCGCCTCGGCGAACTGATTGATGCGTGCCTGGGTGATCTCGATCCATTCACTGGCGCCGATCTCGGTGCCGATAGCGGATTTGATCTCATTGAAATCGCTGAACATGCGCATGATTGTTCTGCTCAAAGTCTCATTTCCGGGACGGTGTCTTGAATGACCAGTTCGGCCTCGGTGACAGCCATGACCTCTCCGACACTGATGCCGGGCGCCGTTTCCAGGAGGGTCGCCCTGCCACCAGGGAAGCCGATCACGGCCATGTCGGTCACGACGAGGTGGACGGGCCGCGCCGAGGTCAACGGCAGCGAGCATTTTGCCACGAGCTTCGACTTGCCCTTGGCCGCGTGCTGCATGGCGACGATGACGCGCTTGGCGCCGCTGACGAGATCCATGGCGCCGCCCATGCCCGGCACCATCTTACCGGGGATCATCCAGTTGGCGAGATGACCATGCGCGTCGACCTGAAGCCCGCCGAGCACCGTGACATCGACATGACCGCCGCGGATCAGTCCGAAGGACATCGCACTGTCGAAGGTCGAGGCACCCGGCAACGCGCTGATGGGACGCCCGCCGGCGTCAGTGAGCGTCGGATGAGCCATGCCCTGCTCAGGAATTGGCCCTATGCCGATCAGCCCGTTCTCCGATTGGAAGAATACCTTCAGATCTGATGGCACGTAGTTTGCGACCAAGGTCGGAATGCCGATGCCGAGATTGACGAGATTGCCGGTCTTCAGCTCCTTGGCTACCCGTCGGGCGATGATGATCTGGGGATCCATGACGTCACCCGTTGGTGATGAGATAGTCGACGAGCGGCGCGGGGGTGACGACGTGATCGGGCGCAATCACGCCGACGGGCACGATATTCTCGGCCGTCACGATGACGGTGTCGGCCGCCATCGCCATGACCGGGTTGAAATTGCGCGAGGTGAGCGCGTAGGAGAGGTTGCCGAGATAATCGGCGAGGAAGGCGTGGACGAGCGCGAACTGGGCGCGCAGCGCCGTCTCCAGCAGGAATGGCTTGCCGTCGATCTCGATCTGACGCTTGCCTTCGGCGACCAGTGTCCCGACGCCCGTGGGCGTCAGCACGCCGCCGAGACCGCATCCGCCGGCGCGGATGCGCTCGACGAAGGTGCCTTGCGGAACCAGATCGACGGCGATCAGGTTCGCCAGCATCTGCTCCTGCGCCTTCGGATTTAGACCGATATGCGTTGCGGTCAGCTTCGACACGAGAGCCTGATCGAACAGCTTGCCGACGCCCTTGCCGGGCGTTGCAGCGTCGTTGGAGATCAGGGTAAGCCCTGTCTTCTTCTGACGCACGACTTCGTCGAGCAGGCGCTCCGGTGTCCCGACGCCCATGAAGCCGCCCACCATAACGCTGGCGCCCGCCGGAATCATCGCAACGGCTTCTTCGACGGAAACGGCCTTCATGCTTGAAACTCCGGGGTCGGCCGACGATGTCAGAAGGCGGATGTTGGCGCCGGGCGACTCTCTTCCTTTGATCTGCGTCAAGACTCCCGGTCATTCCGATCAGGATGCCTCGATACCGATGTTCGCTAGTGTTTCGCGCCAGAGCTTGCGCACGCTGGCATGACGTTGCTCGAGGATGGCACTCACCGCATCCCGATGCGGCGCAAGGTCCGTGCCCTTGAGGAACAGAATCTGGGCCTGGAGCAGCCGGCCGCTCTCGAACTCGATTCGCCGCAGCGCCATCACAAAGGGATCCTGCGCATTGGCCTCGGTCGGGAGCAGCGCGGCCGGCCGGATACCGGCGTGCACGGCATGGGCAAGCGTCGCAAGGTGAACCGCCTGGGCGAGGCGACGGTCCGGGATTTCGTCGATTGGGGCGGGCAACCAGGCGGTCTCCCAGGACGCAACCATGTACCCCAGGGCCAAATCCGGCACCCAGCTTGTGGCGCGCATCAGCAGCGAAACAATCTCGGTCTCGCGATAGAACTGCGCATTCAATTCGGTCTGCCACGCCGCGTCGAGACTTACAGGCAGCGTGAAGGCGAATTGCCGGGCGAGGGCGCCATGCGCCGAGATCAGGAAGGCTGCGATCCGCGTCTGCTGCGCCGGTGGGACACGTGCGTCTGAGTCTAGCGGGCCGAGGAATCCGCTCATGCCAGCGCTCGCTTGGCCGGTATAGCGCGCAGGTGATCGTAACCGTCAGGGAACGGTGTCAGCTCGCCGCCGGGCTCCTCGGGCGCGACCCATACGGCTTGATTGCCTTGCCAGCGGCCGGCCAGCACATCGTCGGCAAAGCGCGCGAGAAGATCGGCCGTCAGGGCGCCTTTCTCAAGTGTGAAAGCGTGATACGCCTTGGGAATGATCACTAGCGAGCTGTTCGGGATCTCAACCCGCAGGGTCTCGTGCAGATGACGCGGGGTCAGAAAATCGAACTCACCATTGAGGATCATGGTCGGAGCCGAGATCGCTGACAGGCGCGGCGTTAACGGTTGGAAGTCGAGAAAGGACTCCATCAGATTTTGCAGCGCGTAGACATCGTTCACCAGCCAGCCCTGGCGCTTGACGCTGTCGAGCTTGTCCAACAATGGCTTCAACCAATGGTCAGACAGGTTCATAGGCAGCAGCAAATCCTGGAGATAGCCTGTTCCTCCCAGGATCAGGCCGGTCCGTAGGGCGTTGCCGAGAAGCAAGAGCTGCGGCGTCAGCTCGGCGAAGCAGCTCATCGGCACCAGGCCGGACAGCCGCTGCCCATGCTCGATCGCATAACGGAGCGCGATCAGGCCGCCGAAGCTGATGCCGCTCAGGAAGACCGGCCCCTCGCCAAGCGCTTCAATCAGAAGCCTGAGCGCGGCAACCTGGTCGTCCTGACTGATAAATAGCGTCGGTTTGTCGGAGACCCCTTGACCGAGGAGATCGAAGGTTGCGACGCGAAAGCCTCGTGTCAGCAGCGCCTCGCGATAGGCGCCCCATAGCTCCGAATATTGTGTCAGTCCATTGACGAAAACATAGGCCGGCGCTCTCGCCGGCCCATCGAGCTCAAAGCGTATTCGATACGAGCCGTGATTGAGAAAGGGCATCGCATAAGACTACCGACATCGCTGCTACGATGCTCAACTGCCGCGAGCGGATTCCATTGAGCTAGATCAAAGATCCCCGTTGCGACCTTCCTAGCGTTCCAAAAACTGCGCAGGGAGGAATCCGTCATGTCCGCGACCGGCTTCGCGAAACGTTGCTCCGTCGGCCTGATTGTACTGCTGGTCGGCACCGCTCTGGCAGTTGCACAACCCTTCACGCGCCGCTCGTCGCAGGTGCAGCATGACGAGCTGAAGAAGACCTACGAGATCGCCAACTTCCGCCTTGGCGGCAAGTACGACCTTTCCAATCCCTCCAAGTGGGAGAATGGCGGCGAGGGTGGTGTCACGCTCGAGTCCCTCGGCGCTGGTAAGTTGCGAACGGCCTACATCGCCATCGGTAACGCGCGACGCAACGCCGCAGGCGAGATTACCAATGCCGTCGTGATCAACTCCTATTATTCGGGTGACTCCACCGACATGTACGAGCAGTGGGTCAAGGGCGCCGCCTTGTCTGGGGGCGTCCCGATCATCGGTTCGGGACGGCCGATCGATACAGACCGCTATTATGTCATCATGGTCGATCCGCTCGGTACCTGGGGCGCCAGCAAGCCGTCCGATGGGCTCGGCATCAAGTTTCCGCAGTACAGCTACTACGACATGGTGCAGGCGAACTATCGTCTGCTGCGCGACGAACTGAAGGTCGCGCGTGTTGCATTGGTCACGGGCGTGTCCATGGGCGGTACGCAGACCTATGTCTGGGGCGTCATGCACCCCGAATATGTCAGCGCCTTGATGCCGATCGGCGGCACGACGCAGTCGGATGGAGAGGATCCCGTCGGCAATTGGACCTTCCAGATGATGACGGCCGCGATCCAGGGCGATCCGGTCTGGCAAGAGACCAAGGGCGACTATTACAAGCTACCGAAGGAAAAGCATCCGGTGCCGGGTGTCGCGTTCGGCTGGTCGATCCTTGGCATGACTGGTTATGACTTCGCATTCCGCACAACCCAGAACTGGGGCGCCGTGCAGCCCGAAATTTTCTACTGGGATCCGCCGAACGAGAAGGCCGGTTTGAACGTCATCAATCGCGCCAAGCTCTATGACGCGGTCGATCTCGTCTGGCGCAACCGGGTTGGCGAGACCCACAACGTCAATCCGCATCTCGGCCGCATCCAGGCGCGCACGCTGGTGATGCACATCACCAACGATCTCTGGCTCAACTTCAAGCTGGCGCAGCAGGCGGTCGATCGCGTGCCCGGCGCGGACCTGATCGCGCAGGAAAGCCCGGTCGCGCATTACGGCGTATTCCCGATCATCAACCAGCGCAAGAACGATCCGAAATTCGTCGCTTTCATGGACGACGTTGCAAGCCTCGATCGCGCGCAGAAATTCGCCGACAAGAACTATCGCGTGCCCGGTGTTGCCGAGAAGATCGATCCGGAAAAATCCTTCTGGAAGGATTTTGTGACATATCCCTATCCGGTCAAATTCTCCAACGCCAAGGACAAGAGCGGCAAATCCTGGCAGATCGGCTACATGGATGAATATAACGGCACCGACAGAGACCCGAAGGTGCTGGTCATCATCCACGGTAAGGGCGCCTTCGGCGGCCACTACGGCAACATCATGCAATATGCGCTGCGGAGCGGGGTGCGCGTGATCGTGCCCGACCTGCCGCATTATGGGATGTCCGGGCCCGGCAATCTCGACAAGAGTCCGGCGCGCACCATGCAAGACATGCGCGAGGTGATCTACGACCTCGTCGTCAACCAGCTCGGCGTGAAGAAGGCGGTGTATCTTGGCCACTCGCTCGGCGGTCAGTTCGTGATGGGCTATGCCCTGACCTGGCCCGACGCCGTGCAGGCGCTTGCGCTCGAAGCACCATCGGGCCTCGAGGAATATCCGCGCGACATCACGATAGCCAAGGACAAGAAGGCAAAGCTGTTCGACCCGGATCTCGGTCGAGATTTCGACAAATGGAAGTCGGTCTGGGATCAGACTGGCATTCTCGCCGCTGAAAAGGCGCGCGACGAGCAGGGCGTCCGCGATTTCTTCTACTTCAAGAAGCGTGACCCAAACACCGGCGCAGTGTCGGCAGCGAAGAGCGGGTATTTCTACAGTGACAGTGAATATGCCCGCTTCCACACCGATCAGCGCGTTGGCCTCATCAGGGGCAACCCGAAGGAGCTCGATCAATGGTGCAACGTCTTCATTTTCGACATCTATACCATCGGGGCTGAGCTCCAGCAGGACGACCCGAAGAACCTCTACGAGCGGCTCACGCAGATCAAGGCGCCAATCTTCCTGGCCTTCGGCGACAAGGAGCCGTTCATCCCGACGCCCGCTTTCAACGGGCTGACCGATCTCGGTCGCGACGTGATCTCGCCGTTCATGACGCGGATGACCAATGCCGGCAACCGACCAATCCTCAAGATCTACCCGGAAACAGGGCACTTTATTCACACCGATAATCCGGTGGAGTTCTCGGTGGACGTCGTGGATTTCGTAACCAAGGGCAGCATCGACACGTCTTCGCCGGCGAGCATCGACCGCATGATCAAGGGAGCTGTGGTGTCTGCTCTGCCGGTGGCGCCCACGCCTCCCGGAGCCGCGCCCACCGCCGGCCTGAACAAGTAGAGCCGCACATGGCAAGGGTGCAGGCAGGTGAGGTCCAGCTCGGCTGGCGGGAGTGGGGGCGGGGCGACGTCGCCGTCGTCTTCATCCACGGCAATCTCGCCAGCAAGGACTGGATCGAGCTCGCCGCGCCCCTGTTTCCGACGGGCCTGCGCGTCGTCGCCATCGACTGGCGCGGTTGCGGCGACAGCGATCGGCCGAAACCGACCGCGGGCTACGCCAACTATTCCATGCAGCAGCATGCCGAGGACATGCTGGCGGCCCTCGATACGCTCGAGATCAGCTATTGCCATCTTGCGACGCATTCGACCGGCGGCATCATCGCCGCGCGCATGCTCTTGATGCAGCCGGAACGCTTCGGCCGTGTGTTCTCGCTCGATCCGGTGACGCCGCTCGGCATGGCCTTCAATGCCGATCAGATCGGCCTTTTCCGCGCGATGATGGCGAGCAAGGAGTTGACGCGGACGATCATGGCAACGGCGGCGTCTTCGCTGTTCGTGCCCGAGAGCATGGCGCCGAACGCGGTCCCGCGTTTTCGCGAAGGACTGCCTGAGATCCAGGCCCTGTTCGATCGCATCATCGACCAGACCTTTGGCGTCTCCGAAGGAATCTGGATCGGCACTCCCGTCAATCTCACGCGGGAGAAGGAAAGCCGTGAGCTGGAGCGCCGGATGCAGCAGCTACGGCATCCGCATCTGGTGCTGTGGGGCGAATGGGACGGCTGGATTCTTCCGGCCGACCTGCGTGTCATGGCTGAGGCGATGCCGGATTGCCGCCTCGTCATCGTGCCCGGCATCGGGCACTCGATGAATCTCGAACGGCCGGCACTCTATGCCGGCTATTTCGGCGCCTGGTTCGGAGGACTTCCCGCATGAGCGAAACCGTCTGAAAGGAGCGACATCATGGCCGAAATCAATGTGTCCGCCGAGAGCATGCGTGCGTCACTGAGCGAGGCGCTCGGTCGCCTGCGCAAGGCCAATTCGGACTATTTCGAATTGCTGGAGCGTGCTCTCGGCTCGTCGCCGCTGCCGGTCGCGAACCAGGCGAAGGAGTTCTGCGCCTTCATGCAGCACAATGTCACCGCAACTTTCGATCTCGGCGACAAGCTGATCAACGCAAAGGACATGCAGGATGCGCTCAAGCTTCAAGCCGATTTCTTCCAGGACCAGATGCGCTCGCTGACCGACCAGGGCCGGGCCATGAGCGAGTCTGCGATGAAGGCGGCGGGAGGCATGTTCAGTCCGAAGGCCTGACAACACCGGCGATCGCGGAGGGACCTGCCCGCAGGGTAATCCCTCCTATCCCTATTGATGAACGCAGAAGCGCAAGTGAGGTCGGTTATGGCCGGAACGAACAAACTCTCGGTCGAGAAAGCTCTCGAAAAGTTGCGTCAAGATGATCAGATCAAATCGAGCGGAGAGCAGCGTGACGAAAAGAGTGAAGACCTGCGTCAAGAGATCAAGCGCATGAGGGCGCAGCGATCGCGGCTTGATCGCGCGCCCTCCAAGTAAGGCGGGGTGGCAGCAGTAGCCTGCTGAGGTGTGTCCAGGCGCGACCATCCAGGTGCGCACGGATCGAGCCGGCCAAAGCTGGAGTAAAAGCGATGTGGGTGCTGATGTATGTCTTTTCCTACTCGATCAGTCCTGCCGCGACGAACGACAAGGCGGAATGGCGACTCCTTCCGACGGTTGTCTTCCAGGAGTTTTCCAACGAAGAGAGGTGCCGGAAGGCCAAAGTCACGCTTGAAGGAAGCTTGAGCGAGGCGGGCGCCAAGCTCCGAAGCGGCTTGGAGGATCTCAAGAGCCTGGGTAAAGCGGATCCAGCTCAGATCATCATCGCCTACAACGTGGAATGCCTGCCGAAATAGGCCCTAGGCCGCGGTTTAGCCCGGGTGCCCTCATCTGTGGACGCGAATCGGCAATCGGTAAGAGACCGCGGGCATCGTACCGATAGGTCCAAATTGGGTCCAAGTTCGCGTTGCGCTCAGTCCGAAGCTAAGCTAACTCCCTGGGATTGTTACGAGGGAAGGGTGGCCGAGTGGTTTAAGGCACCGGTCTTGAAAGACGCACGGGACTGTCCAGCCCCGTGCTACCCCGTATCAACTTGTCTTGTTTTTCCGTAGGTTGGGGGCGTCGCGCTCACTGCCGAGAAGTCGCTGGAAGACATCGGAAGACACTGATCCGGCGCCTTTGGCCCCAAGATTGGCCCCAAGAGATAGCCCGTACGAATGACCGCGCCTGATCCGGATGTCGACTTCTTGGTTCAGAACGCCAACCGCCTCGTCACGGTCGCGACCAGATGCCTTTGGTCGTTCGGGTCTGCGGACGGCCTCAACGACCTCCTGCTCTCGCCGGAGGACCCCCACGGCGATTGGCGGGAGCCGGTGACGATCTTGCATCGTGATGTCGTGCTGATGGCCGCGTTGAGGATCGCGGTCCTGCTTGACGCCGATGCGAAGCTCCTCAGCTTTCAATCGTTCTATCGTCGCCTCGCCACTGCCGCCCGACACTGCAACGCCTGTCGGAACGAAACTATCGTAAGCACTCGACACAAAGTGTTGTGTCGCGTGGAGTCAGTAGCGTCCCGGCGTCCTACCGTGCCCAGCTTCACATCGCCAACCACGACATCAAGGTCTTCACTCGCAACGGTCTCGACTGGATGCGCCGCTTCCGGAAGGTGGCGCAAGACGCGGACCTGATCAACGCCAGCTCCGCCGTCAACGATGACGAGATCGTCGTACCAGGCCAGGGCGGGACTGACTTCGCGATCCTGCAAAAGAGCCTGACGGACACGGCCGACAACATCGAAGCGGATCGCCGACAGTGGCGTCTGGGTCGAGCTGCAGCTCCTCGCGGAGATTGAATATCGCGGGAAGTTAGGCAATGGGCATCTTCGGCATCCCTTCTTCAAGGGGCCTGCGGGAGAACTGTGATGGCCAACCTCAGTCTCGCCGAACAGATTGAACGGAGCTATGACCTCGCCATGGTGGCGCTTGCCTCCACAGTGAAGACAAGTCGACCTACTAAGCGCCATCCGGTTGCGGTGTTTCCATGACTTACGCGACGGTGCCTGTCCAGATCTTTGATCTGGATCAATCGGGCCTTGGACGTGCGCTCACAAATGCGAAGTGCACCTGAACAGGGGGAGGCTAACATGAGCAGGTTTTTTCGCTTCGTTGTGCCACGGTGCGGAAATACTAGTGGCGGAGCCGCAGCAAGGCACCTCCAATGAACACAGCTGTTTCGACCAGTGACCGTTCCTTCACGTCGGCTTCGGGACGTCGATCGCCACTGTGTTCATTGCGGTCGTACTGTCGTCGGGCTGTCGCTTGTCTATTTGAACTCGCGCGTCACCGACATCACGCGGATTGCAGCCGGAACCTACAAAGGGCGCGCAGCTCGGGGCGGACCGGATCGACTGAGTTCAGAAACGTATGCGACCTCGACATGCTGGGCGGACTTCCCTCCGTCCAGTCCGCAGACATCGACGAAAAAACTTGGCCTGATGACGGCGATGCTGCACAACAACGAGCCGCTGTTCAACTTTTATGTCGATCCCATTTTTCGTCGGCTCAAGAAGGTTGGCACAAGCTGCATATGCCTTCTGCAGGTCGTTCGCTCGATGGCAGCATCGGTTGCGACGCCGACGTCGTTGAGCGCGATTTAGCAAAAAGTCGGGACATTCCCTCGTGAGCGCGACAATCTTACCGCGGATTCATGTTGCCAACATTCGTCCTTCGCCATAGCCTTGGAGGTTGTTGGCGAATTGGAATGCATCTTGTCGCTCACGTGGATGCTTCTTTTCGATTTACGGTTTTACCGAGGGTTCGCCGCGGCGTCTTAAGAGACGTGTTCAGAACCTTTCAATAAAGTGGCGAGCACATGCGCGATTTTGCCCACCGAACCGTCGAACGGGGCGCGGCACGTGAACGAATTGAAGCGACCAAAAAATGCAGGGGCAACCTGATGTCGAACGATTGCTCGATACGAGCCGGCCAGACGATTCATAGGGTGCAGCAAGACGACGCTTTGAGGGACTTCAGGTCGCGCGCGACACGCCCCTCTAGCTCCGGACTGTGGGAGAATTGCACATCGCTACCGGAGGCGCCGCCGATCGCAACCGACGATCACGATGAGATCCCCCTATGCGGGCCATCTGGCCAGGTCCCCGGTAGAGGTTTCCGATCTGCGTGCACGGCGGGCGCGGCAGGGCTCTCGCTTGACCTGACAGATCTTTCCGGGGTCGAGATGGTCATCCTTGACGGCGAAGGACGCGTCGTCGCGGGAAACGATTCATGGCGTCGGTGCGTGCTCGCCGCGAGCGGCGGGATTGACGATAGCGCTGTCGGGCAGCGATATCTGTCGCTGGATTTCTTGCGGCCTGTCCGGGCGGACTACCCCGCCTATCGCGCGGGCTTCGAGGAGCTTTTGCGGGGTTCCGCGAGCGAACTAAATCTTGCCGTGCGCGTCCGGACGATGGTCGGTAAACAGCACTTCCGCGTGCATGCCGCCAGGTTCGCTCGTCCGGACGGAGTTCAGCTCGTCGTCATGCGTGAGGACATTTCCGACCTGCGCGAAGCCCGGCTCGATCTGGCGGCACTGGCCGGCCGGCTGGTCGACGTGCAGGAGCGCGAGCGGGCGCGCTACGCCGAGGAGCTCCACGATTCAACGGCGCAGCATCTGGCCGCGGCATCGTTGAACGTGATGGTGCTCAAGGAAAGGGCTGGGCGAGAAGGCTGGGATATGGACGCCGTGATCGCCGAGCTGGAGCGTTCGATCTCGGAGTCCCTTCGCGAAATCCGTTCCATCAGCTATCTGCTGCACCCGCGGACCTTGGATCGTGACGGCCTGAGCGCCACCTTGATACGCTTCGCGACCGGCTTTTCGACCAGGACCGGAATCGCGGTACGGTCTGCGGTCGCCAATGACATCGAGCGCCTCCCAACGGTCGTTCAGCGTGCGGTACTGCGGATCGCTCAGGAAGCACTGACGAACGTGCATCGGCATGCCAGTGCCGACGCGGTCGAGCTGCGGGCCAGCATGCACGGCGACGCTCTCGCTCTTTCGATTCGCGACAATGGGCACGGCTTCGGACGTGCCGTTGGGTCGGAAGTCGTCGCAGGCGTCGGAATAGCTGGTATGGAGGCCCGGGCTCATCGCTTCGGCGGAAGTTTGCGTGTCAGCTCCGATTCTTCAGGCACGACGGTGGTTCTCCGGATCCCATTGCGAGGCAGGGCCAAGGGGCTTGGCGCAAAGCTTCGGCCGACGTCCGCGAACCGGTCGCGGAGGCATCGCGCCGCTCCAAGGCCGATTCAGGGAGATCTCGCGCTTTTTTAGGGAAACACCCTAATTGTTCCTCCGGGCGGCCCTGCTAGGCTTCGCCCGCCGAACTTCAGTCGAGGCGGGGTCTCGCATGATCAAGATCGTCATTGCCGATGATCATGAAGTCGTGCGGTCCGGGCTGCGGACGATACTCTCGACGCGTCCCGACTGGGACGTGGTCGCCGAAGCGGCCGACGGCAGGGAAGCGTTGACCGCGGTGCTGGCGGCGAAGCCGAACGTCGCCATACTCGACTACGGTCTACCGACCATCAACGGCGTGGAGCTTACCCGGCAGATCCGCTCGCGCTGTCCTGAGACCGAAGTGCTGATGTTCACGATGCGGGACGACGACAGCATCGTCGAACGCGCGCTGGAGGCCGGCGCGCGAGCTTACCTCCTGAAGTCGGAGGCGTCCCAGTTTCTGCTTTCCGCGATCGAGTCGCTGGCGCAGCACAAGGCCTTCTTCACCGGCGTCGGTTCCGAGAAGTTGCTGGACGCATTTCTGAATCCGTCCCGCCGCCGCGACAGGCCGCTCCTCAGCCCGCGGGAAAGGCTGGTCATTCAGTTGATCGCGGAGGGACGCAGCAACAGGGAGATGAGCGACATCCTCAGTGTCAGCGTCAAGACGATCGAGGCGCAGCGCTCCGCGGCGATGAAGAAGCTTGATCTCACGACGACGGCGGCGGTCGTACGGTACGCCATCAGAGAGAAGCTGATCGATCCGTGATCCGATCCGGACTACCAAGTGCGCTTTAGGGCTGCTCCGCAACACCTTTTAGGGTTTGCCCTAATCGACGGCCGGCCGGATCGCTCGCAAACTTCCTCATGGAAGCAGAAGCTGGATCGCCACACCTCCTGCGGCCGGTGGATGCATAAGCCAGGGAGGGTGCAATGATTTCTTCCGCCAGAACCTCAATTGCGATCTGCGCGGGCGTCTTGAGCATGACCATGTTCCACGGCGAAAATGCCGTGTCGGCGCCCATCCATCCCGCAGCGCTGACGTCTACGGCCTCGGGTCCGCCCTTGGAGCAGGTGCGCTACGCCGCCGGTCGTCGCGGCGTAGTGGTCGGTCCTCGTGGGGGTGCCGTAGCTCATCGCGGCGGAGTTGTAGTCGGTCCGCGCGGTGCGGCCTATCGGGGTCGCACCGTCGCGGTCGGTCCCCGAGGTAACGTCGCCGTGCGCCGGACAACGGCCGTCGCCGGCCGCGGCGGCTGGGCGCGGCCGGGCTGGTACGGCTGGCCAGCGGGCGGAGCCATCGCCGCCGGCGCAGCCATCGGGGTTGTCAGCGCGGCGGCTGCGGCGGCCTGGGCAGGTGCTCCTCCAGCGGCGGGCATGTGCTGGTACTATACCGATCCGTCGCGGACCCAAGGCTTCTGGGACTACTGCCGGTAGGGGGCCGCCGTGCTGCAGATCCAGGTCGAAACTAGCGACGCTCGGCCGGTCGGCGACGACATGGTCTGGATCGACGGCGGCACCTTCCGGATGGGATCCGACCGTCACTATCCTGAGGAGGCGCCCCTCCATCGGGTGACAGTCGACGGGTTCTGGATCGACCGAACGCCCGTTACCAACCGGCAGTTCAAGGCCTTCGTGAACGCGACCGGCCACGTCACCCTGGCCGAGCAGGTGCCTCATGCGGAAGACTATCCGGGGGCGCTGCGCGAGATGCTGTACGCCGGCTCTCTCGTCTTCAACTCGCCGAAGCGGGTGAAGACCCTGACCGACTGGACCAAGTGGTGGAGCTTCATGAAGGGCGCCAATTGGCGTCGTCCTTATGGCTCCAAGAGCAACATCAAGGATCTCGACGAACATCCCGTCGTGCACGTCGCTTACGCGGACGCGCTGGCCTATGCGGAATGGGCAGGCAAAGATCTGCCGACCGAGGCCGAGTGGGAGTTCGCGGCCCGCGGCGGTCTCGACGGTGCGGAGTACGCTTGGGGCGACGCCCTGATGCCGGGCGGGCGGCACATGACCAACACGTGGCAAGGCAGCTTCCCGGTCCGCAATCTCGGCGAAGACGGGTTCGAGCGTACCTCGCCGGTTACGGCCTTTCCGCCGAACGGCTACGGCCTCTACGACATGATCGGCAATGTCTGGGAGTGGACCTCCGACTGGTGGTCAGCGGCGCACCAGCCCGATTCCGGCAAGGCGTGCTGCATTCCGAAAAATCCGCGCGGCGGCCCGGAGCGAGGAAGTCTCGATCCCCGGCAACCATTCATTCCCATTCCACGCAAGGTTCTGAAGGGCGGCTCGCATCTCTGCGCGCCGAACTACTGCCGCCGCTACCGCCCCGCCGCGCGACATGCCGAGCCAATCGAGACTTCGGCAAGTCACGTAGGATTCCGCTGCGTTACACGCGCCTTGAGACGTCCAATGCGGCAGCCGTTGCCGCGGTTGGTCCAGTCGGAACATCCTTCAAACCATGGAGACCCGAATGAGTGAGACCAGATTTAAGACAGATACGGGCGCAGGCAAGCCTGCAAAAGGAATGGGCAGGTTTCTAGGGGCCATGTTCGCCACGGCGTTGGTGGCGACGAGCCTTTCCCCATTCGTAAAGTCTCCGGCTTCGGCGCAGCAGAACGCCGCGAAGCCCAACATTCTCGTCATCTTCGGCGACGACGTCGGACAGTCCAACCTGAGCGCCTACACCCGCGGAATGGTTGGCTACAAGACGCCAAACATCGATCGCATCGCCAACGAAGGCATGATCTTCACGGACTACTATGCCGAGAACAGCTGCACGGCCGGACGCTCGACATTCATTACCGGGCAGGCCTGCATGCGGACCGGGCTGTGCAAGGTTGGCATACCGGGCGCGACCGTTGGACTTCAGAAAGGCGACATGACCATCGCGCAAGCGCTGAAGCCGCTCGGCTATGCCACGGGGCAGTTCGGCAAGAACCATCTCGGCGATCGGGACGAGTTCCTGCCCACCGCCCACGGCTTCGACGAATTCTTCGGCAACCTCTATCACCTGAATGCAGAAGAAGAGCCTGAGCGGCCGTACTGGCCGAAGGACGATGCGGCGTTCGTGAAGGCCTATTCGCCGCGGGGCGTCCTCAAGACCTCCGCCGACGGCAAGATCGAAGATACCGGACCTCTCACCAAGAAGCGGATGGAGACTGTCGACGACGAGACGACTGGTAGTGCGATCGACTTCATCACGCGGCAGGCGAGGGCGAACAAGCCGTTCTTCACCTGGATGAACTTCACGCGCATGCATATCTTCACGCACGTGCGTCCCTCGATGCGCGGACAGAGTGGCATGCCGGGCAACGAATACGCTGACGGCATGGTCGAGATGGACATGAACGTCGGCAAGCTGCTCAAGACGCTCGACGACCTCAAGATCGCCGACAACACGATCGTCGTCTTCAGCACCGACAACGGTCCCAACGCCTTCACATGGCCCGATGCGGCGACGACACCTTTCCGTTCAGAGAAGGACACGAACTGGGAAGGTGCATTCCGCGTGCCTGCGATGATCCGGTGGCCCGGTCAGGTCAAGCCGGGCTCGATCTCGAACGGCATCGTGTCGGGGTTGGATTGGTTTCCGACGCTGCTCGCTGCCGCGGGAGATCCCGGTGTAAAGGATCGGCTCCTCAACGGCTGGCAGCCGCAGGGAAGCACGACCACGTTCAAGGTCCATCTCGATGGCTATAATCAGCTCGATTACATCACGGGCAAGACCGACAAGAGCGCTCGCAACGAATTCTATTATTTCAACGATGACGGCGATCTCGTCGCGATGCGGAATGGAGACTGGAAACAGGTCTTCGAAAAGCAGGAACAGCCGGGCCAGTTCGACGTCTGGGCCCATCCGTTCACGGCCCTGCGTGTGCCGAAGTTGTTCAATCTGCGCATGGACCCGTACGAACATGCGGAGATCTCGGGCAGCATGTACGATCAATGGCGCGTGGAGAACGCGTACATGATCGCCCAGGCACAAATAAAGGCGGCGGCATTCCTGCAGACCTTCGTTGAATATCCGCCCAGTCAGAGGATCGCGAGCTTCAGCATTGATCAGATCCGCCGCGGGGTGGACAAGAAGATCGACGAATCCTTCAAGAAGCGAGGTCTCGAATAGTCGTCGAGACACACAAGGCGAAGGCGGCTTCGGCCGCTTCCGCCTTCCGGTAGGGAATCGACGATGGGCGCCCGAACGAACGCAGCCTCCCTCACGATGAGCGATGCCCGGGGACTTTCGGTCTCGCACGGACGGCTCACCGCGATGGTCTGCGGTCTTCTGTTCTTCTCCGGCGGCGCGGCGCTCATCTATCAGGTGCTCTGGATCAAGCAGCTTTCGCTGGTCGTCGGCGCCGAAGTGCATGCCATTTCGATCGCGATCAGCGGCTTCTTTGGCGGTCTCGCGCTCGGAAGCTGGCTGTTCGGACGCTGGGCGGATCGCAGCGGCCAGCCAGTGCGTCTCTACGCCTTCTTGGAACTCGGGACCGCGATCGCCGGCATCGCCGCGACTTTGGCGCTTGCCAATGCCGGCCCGGTCTTCGTTCGGCTGGAAGCCATCAGCCAGGTTCTCGCCTGGGCATCGGTGTTCGTGCTGATTGCGGTGCCGGCCTTCATGATGGGCGGGACGTTGCCTGTACTCGTCCGTTCGCTGACGGGCTGGCAGGACGCCGGCGACGTCGGCGGCAGGTTCTACGCGGCCAATACGGCTGGGGCCATCATGGGCGCATTGCTGCCTGTCTTTCTCCTCATCCCGCTGTTTGGGATTCGCGGCAGCGCCATCTTTGCGACCGCGCTCAATAGCGTGGCCGCGATCGGCGCGTTCCTCCTCGATCGATCCATGCGGCGGCAGGACGTGGCTGCCGCGAATTCGCCGTCGCAGCGGTCGAATCCCGCGACCGCGCGATGGGCCGTTGCATTGTATGCTGCGGCAGGTGGGATCGCGCTCGGTTACGAAATCGTGTGGTCGCAGGCCGTCATCCCGCTGATGAGCACGCGCAGCTTCGCCTTCTCGATCGTGCTGGCGACCTATCTCGCTGGCATCGCCTTGGGGGCCGCGTTGTTCGCCCGTCTTGGCGGTCGCGTCAAGGACACGGGTGCCGCGTTTGGACTCCTGATTGCGAGCGCGGGTTGGCTTGCGCTGGTCGAAATTGCAGCTTACGGGCCTTGGCTGATCGTCGCGCAGACCGTGTTCGAGACGGCGACCTACCGCATCACCGGAAGCGACCTGGCCGGGATGTCCGCCCGGTTCGTCGCGACAGCACTCTGCATCGTGCTGGCGCCGACCCTGTTGCTCGGCGCGGCCTTCCCGGCGGCGCTGAAGCTCGTCGTCGGGGACGGTAAGGTGGGCCGCGACGTCGGGGTCGTGGTCGCCGCGAACACGCTAGGTGGCATCGCCGGCACCCTCGTGACCGGCTTCGTTCTGATCCCCCGTTTCGGTCTCGTCCGCACGCTCGGCATCCTGGCGGTCGCGGCCGCGGTCGTCGGCGCCATCGCAGCGATCAGCTTCGTCAGCAGCAGCCGGAGCAGATGGGCGATCTTCGCCGTTGGCCTGGCCAGCGTCTTCGTCGCCGTGCTTACGCCATCCGAACAGATCATCCGGCTGACGGCGCGGGGAGGCGACATCACGTTCTACGACGAAGGCGCCGCAGGAACGGTTTCGGTCGTCGAGACGTCGAGCGCCGGTCGCAGTTTCCACCGACTCTACATCCAGGGCGTCTCCAATTCCGGCGATGCGATGCCGTCGCTGCGCTACATGCGCCTCCAGGCGTTGCTGCCGCTGATCATTCACAACGGGGATCCAAAGTCGGCGCTGGTGATCGGCTACGGCACCGGAATCACCGCCGGCGCCCTCTCGCAATTTCCTGGCCTGGAACGCCGTGTCGTGAGTGAACTCTTGCCCGCCGTGCTTCGGGCAGCACCGAACTTCAAGGGGACGTTCGACGCAGGGACGGATCCGGGTCTCGAGAAGCGGCTGAGGGACGGACGCCGGGAGCTGCTAAGCAGCGAGCAGCGCTACGACCTGATCACGCTCGAACCGCCGCCGCCTTCCGCGGCCGGGGTCGTCAACCTCTATTCCTCCGACTTCTACCGGCTATCGGCGTCGCGGCTGAACGACAAGGGCATCGTCGCCCAGTGGCTGCCGCTGCCGACGCAGAACGAGGAGGACACCCGCGCCCTTGTCCGCAGTTTCATCGACGTGTTTCCTAATGCTTCGCTTTGGAGTACGGAGCTTCACGAAACCTTGCTCGTCGGCAGCTTGCTGCCCATCGAGCTCGACGTCGCGCGTATCTCGGAAAGGCTGCGGCGAGATCCGACTTCGAAGGCGCTCGCGGACGTCGGCGTCAACTCGCCCGCGGCGCTGCTCGCGACCTGGGTCACCGATCGCGAAGGACTAGCACGCTTCGCCGGCGATGCCTCCGCCGTGACCGATAACAGACCTTCCATCGAATATGCCACCTGGGTCCGCCGCGGGGAGTTCGCACGTACGTTTGCGCGCCTCCAGGAACTCAAGGGCGATCCGCCGATCGCAAACGCCGCATCCGATTTCGTCCCGTTGCTCGCTGTGGAGAGCGAAGAGCTGCGTTCGTTCTATCGCCTCGCCCTGAGCGCCCTGGCCGGTGACCGGGCGACTTACGCCCGCGATGTCGAGCGGACTCGGGATGCTGCCAGGAAAAATCCCTATTACCGATGGTTTGTCGGCGCCAAGGTGCCGCCTTGATGGAATGTCGCAATGGTGCTCGAATACGTCTCGCTCGCGATCCTGATCGCCGTATTGATCATCGTCTTCTATGGCGTCATCGCGGTGCACGACATTCCGCATTCCATAGCGAAGGCCAGAAACCATCCGCACCAGGACGCCATCGGTGCCGCAGGATGGGTCAGCCTGTTCATGCTCGGCGCTTTATGGCCATTTCTCTGGATCTGGGCGATGGCTTACCGTCCCGACCGAGGGTGGGGCGTCGGCGACATGGGAGGTCGAGCGCAGCTTGCCGAGCTGAACGAGCGCCTGATCTGGCTCGAAGAGCGCGCGCCGCCATGATCACGCTGCTCTTCCTCACCTATGCGGCGATCTGCATCGCGGTCTTCAAGCTTTTCGGCGTCAAGGCGAGCACCTGGTCGATATCGACCGCCGTGCTGGGCGGTCTGTTCGGAGTGGGCGGCCTGCTGGTCGCGCTAAACTACAACCAGCCCTTCACGCCGGACGCCCGGTTCCTCTTCTACACTACGCCGATTTTCTCGACCGTGATCGGACGCGTGATCGAGGTGCCGATCACGCCGAACGTTCCGATCAGGAAGGACGACGTGCTGCTGCGCCTCGACCCGGCCCCCTTCCAGGACGCGATCGACCAGAAGCGGGCTCAGCTCGCCCAGTCCAGGCAGAACGTCGAGATGATGAAGGCCGCGCTGGCGCAGGCCGGCGGACAGGAGCGCGAGGCCGAAGCCGCCCGCGACCGCGCAAAGCAGGCCTACGATCGCTACGCTGTCGCCAACGAGGAGGCGAGGCGCCGGCAGTCTCCGCCGCCCTTCTCCGACCTGCAGGAAGCGAACGAGAAGGCGTTCTACCGGGAAAGCGAGGCGAAGCTGTCGGCGGCCAAGGCCGGGACCGAACGGGCAAAGCTCGCCTTTGAATCCTCCATCAACGGCGTCAACACCGACGTCGCGCGCGTCGAAGCCGAACTCCGCCACGCCGAGTTCGAACTGACGCAGGCTACCATTCGGGCGCCGACCGATGGTTTCGCCACCCAGCTTTTCCTGAGGCCGGGCAAGGTGGCGCGTCTCGTCGACAGCGTAGCGCAAGGCCAGCTCCAACCGTCCGGAGATCTCGTTCTTCCCGAACAACGCAGCCAGGCGCCGGGGAAGATCGTCGCGATCATCGAGGTTCTGGACGATTACTCGTCGTACCGCCTGCCGCCCGGCTCGACGGCGCAAGTAGCGGTCTACACGGATCACTGGTCCGAGCTCGCGTTGGTGCGGCGTATCCTCCTGCGGATGAAGAGCTGGATGAACTACGTCACGACGATGAATTGAGGGCGATGATCCTATGGCAGAACCGAAGGCGACGAATACGGCGAAAGCGCCGATGGCTGACAGACCGCCGTCCGCCCGCGACGCCGTGCTCGAGCTCAAGGCGCGGATCGGCAGGTCCGTACTCGGCCAGGAGCGCATGGTCGAGAGCTTGCTGATCGGGCTGCTCGCCAATGGCAACCTGCTAATCGAGAGCTTGCCTGGCCTCGCCAAGACGCGGGCGGTGAAGACGTTGGCGAAGCACCTCGCTGCCGACCTGTCACGGGTGCAGTTCACGCCCGACCTTCTGCCTTCGGACGTAACGGGTGCCGAGATCTACGTCCAGACCGAAAAGGGCGGGCAGTTCCAGTTCCAGCGGGGCCCGATCTTCGCCAATCTGATCCTCGCCGACGAGATCAACCGAGCGCCGGCCAAGGTCCAGTCCGCGTTGCTCGAGGCGATGGAAGAGCGGCAGGTCACCGTCGCCGGCAAAACCTACAAGATGCCCGATCTGTTCATGGTGCTTGCCACCGAGAATCCGATCGAGCAGGAGGGGACCTATCCGCTGCCCGAAGCGCAGCTCGACCGCTTTCTGATGCACGTCGTCATCACCTATCCGGACGAGGCGACAGAAGGCGAGATCATCAGGCTCAATCGCGTCGAAAACGCACAGAAGCCGAAGGACGGGACGGGCGAACCCGCACCGATTCCGCAGCAGGCGATCTTCGATGCGCGCGGCGAGATCGACGGCATCTTCGTTTCTGATCTTGCGCAGAAGTACATGGTCGACGTGATCTACGCGACGCGCTTCCCGGGGCGGTACGGGGAACCGTTGAGCAAGTGGATTCAGGTCGGTGCCAGCCCGCGCGGCAGCCTTGCGCTCGACCGCTGCGCCCGCGCGCGCGCTTGGCTCGGCGAATCCGAGTTCGTGACGCCAGACCATATCCGCGCGGTGATGCACGACTGCCTCCGTCACCGGCTGATCCTCTCTTACGAGGCGGTGTCGCAGGGCGTCACGGCGGACCAGGTGATCGACAAGATCACCGAACTCGTCTCGGCAGCGTGAGGGCATGATGACCGGAGCGGCGAAAAGCGTGCCGGGCGTCTACGTCAGCTTCGACGACCTGCTCGCCTTGGAGTATCGCGGGCGCCACGTGTCGTTCCTTCCGCGTCAGCCGGTCCATAGCCTTTTGGCCGGCCGGTTCGCCTCGCGCATGCGTGGACGCGGACTGAACTTCGAGGAGATCCGCGACTACCGCGTCGGCGACGATGTCCGCTCGATCGACTGGAAGGTCACGGCACGACTGCGCAAGCCGCATATGCGTGTCTTCAACGAGGAGCGGGACCGGCAGACCGTTGTGATCGTCGACCAGCGATTATCCATGTTCTTCGGCAGCCGCCGCGCGATGAAGTCGGTCGCGGCGGCCGAGGCTGCGGCGGTCGCGGCCTGGCGCGTCCTCGGCGCGGGGGATCGCATCGGTGGCGTCGTGTTCAACGACCGCGAGCTCTGCGAATACCGGGCGAAGCGCAGCCGCTCGACCGTGCTGCAAATGTTCATGGCCATCGTGGCATACAACCGGGCCCTGGAAGTGGGCAACGGCAACCCGTCGGCGCCCGCCATGCTGAACAGGGCCTTGCGGCAGGCGCAGGCTCGCACGCTTCACGACGCCGTCGTGATCGTCATCAGCGATTTCGACGGGGCCGACGACGAGACGCGGACGATCGTGGGCGCCATGGCACGTCACAACGACGTCGTGGCGCTCCTGGTCCACGATCCCCTGCAGAGCGATCTGCCGCCGTCGGCCAGCATGACAGTGACGGACGGAGAATTGCAGATCAGGCTGGACGTCGGACGCGACGCCGTCCGCAAGAATATCGCGAAGGCGACGCATGACCGCGTGAGCGGGGTGCTGGCGTGGAATCGCGAACTGAGCGTTCCCGTGCTGCCGCTGAGCGCGGCGGAAGACACCGTTGCCCAGCTTCGACGTCTGCTCGGCCGCCTGCCTACGCCGCATGGCCACGGCGGCGGTCACATCCGGACGGAGGCGACCCTTGGCTGATCGCGCCGACATGCCTCCGGATCCCGTCACCGGACTGATCGACTTCCCGCTACCGAGGGAGGTTAGCCTGTGGCCGCAGACGTGGGAGGCGCGGCTTTCGGTCGTCGTCCTGCTGATCGCAGTGATCGCGGGCATCTGGAGCTTCGCACGGCACCGCTGCCTGACGCGCTATCGAAGAGAAGCGCTGTCGGAGCTGAGGCGGATTGGGCGCGCCCAGGACGGCTCGCGCGAGCAGACACTTGCAAGCCTCGCTTTGTTGGTTCGGCGGACGGCGCTTGCCGGCTACCCGCGCGAGCAGGTCGCGCCGCTGTTCGGTCCTCACTGGCTCGACTTCCTGGATCGAGGCTACGGCGGGACGGAATTTTCGCAAGGCGTCGGCCGGCTTCTCGTCAGTGGGCCTTATCAGCAGAGCGCGCCCACCAAAGTGGAATTGCAATCCCTCATCGTTCTCGTCCGTCGATGGATCAGAGGGCATCATGCTTGAGTTCGCCTGGCCATGGATCTTCCTGGCGTTGCCGCTACCGCTTCTGATGTGGTGGCTGGCGCCTCCGTACCGGGCGCGTCAGGTCTCGGTCCAAGTGCCTTTTTTCGAGCGCCTGGCCGCAGCGACCGGCCAGACCCCGCAGCGGGGTGCCGTAGTCCTGGAGAGACGTGCCGCCCAGATGATCGTGGCGGCGGCGATCTGGATGCTGCTCGTCGCTGCATTGGCTCGGCCGCAATGGGTCGGCGATCCCGTGACGCGCGAGGTCTCCGCGCGAGATCTCGTTCTGGCCATCGACATTTCCGGATCGATGGACCAGCGCGACTTCAAGGCGCCGGACGGCGCGACGCTGACCCGGCTCGACGGCGTCAAGCGGGTGGTCAAGGACTTCATCGCCCGCCGCAAGGGCGACCGCGTGGGGCTGATCCTGTTCGGCACCAAGGCCTACGTGCAGGTGCCCTTCACGCAGGACCTCGAGACGGCCCAGCAATTGCTCGATCAGACCGCGGTCGGCATGGCAGGTCAGCAGACCGCGATCGGCGATACGATCGGGCTCGCCATCAAGACCTTCGAGGCCAGTACGGCGAAGCAGAAGCTGCTCGTCCTCCTGACCGACGGCAACGACACGGGTAGCCGCGTGCCGCCCGAGCACGCCGCCGACATCGCCCGTCAGAACGATGTCGCCGTCTACACCATCGGAGTCGGCGACCCCGCCGCGTCCGGAGAGAACCGGGTCGATCTCGGCGTGCTGCAGGCGGTCGCGTCCACCACTGGCGGCCACTTTTTCCGAGCCGAGGATGGCGTGCAGCTCGAGGCGATCTACGCCGACGTCGACCGGCTGGCGCCGGCGAAGCTTCAGACGCTGTCGTGGCGGCCGAAGCTGCCACTGTTCCAGTGGCCGCTTGGCGTCGCCGTTGTTCTCGGCCTCTTGCTGTGGCTGGCGCTGCTGGTCGAGAGCGAATGGCGGCGGTCAAGGGAGGTACGTCATGCGTGACGCCGTCTTGTCCTTCCATCTCTTACGGCCCCTTTGGCTGATCGCGCTCGTGCCGGTCGCGGCGATCTCGGCGCTACTGTGGTGGCGTCAAGACGTCCGGGCGCAGTGGGGCGGCGTGATCGCGCCGCATCTGCTCGACCACCTTATCGTGGAGCCCGGACGGGGACGCACCATCAATCCCCTTTACTTGGTCGCAGGCGGCATGGTGCTCGGCATCGCCGCGCTGTCGGGGCCGACTTGGCGACGCGAGCTTCCGCCCTTCGTCGAAGACAAGGCGCCCTTGATGGTCGCCCTCTCGCTCGCCTCGTCGATGAACAGGACGGACATTGCCCCCACGCGGCTCGAACGGGCCAAACAGAAGATCAGGGATCTCTTGTTCGCCCGGGCTGGCGCGCGCACGGGGCTCGTCGCCTACGCCGGTACGGCACATCTGGTGATGCCGCTCACCGACGACCGGCGCGTGGTCGAACCGTTCCTGGCAGCACTTTCCACGGCACTGATGCCGAGCGACGGCAGCAATGTCGCGAGCGCGGTCGAACTGGCGTCGGCGGCGTTGGCCTCGGAGCCCGTGGCGGGCACGATCCTTCTGGTGGCCGACGACATCGGCTCCGCAGACCCGAGCTTTCTCCGGAGCGATGCCGGCCGCAACGGGCTTGCCATGCTATCCGTAGCGCCGTTTCCGCCGTCGTGGGGAGCTGCGGTGCTAGTCAGCGCCGACGGGGCTGATCTCGCTCGGCTGGAGCGGCGGATCGAGACGCATTTCCAGGCCGCCCAGGGCGACAAGTTCGGGACCAGATGGCTGGACGAAGGCTTCTGGCTTTTGCTGCCACTGGCGCTGCTGAGCCTGCTATGGTTTCGGCGAGGGACAACCGTCGCTTGGTCGGTCGCTCTGTTTGTCGCGATGCAGGCGCCGCCGTCGCGCGCGGCCGAGACCACGCCCTTCAGCGGTCTCTGGCTGACGCCGGACCAGCAGGGACGCATTGCCTTCGATCGCGGCGACTATGCCGCCGCAGCGACACTGTTTGCCGACCCGATGTGGCGCGGCATCGCGGGGTACCGCGCTTACGATTTCCTGACCGCTGCGCAGGAGTTCGCGAAGGTCGATACGGTCGAGGGCCGATTCGCTCTTGGCAACGCCCAGGCGCAGAACCACGCCTTCGAGAAGGCGATGGCGGCCTACGATGCCGTGCTGAAGGCACAGCCCGGCAACGTCCCGGCCAAGACCAATCGCGCCATCGTGCAGGCGGCTCTCGACGCGCGCGAAGCCAAGCGTCGCAAGCAGGAAAAGGATGATAGCGCGCCTCCGGACATGAAGGCGGACGAGACCAAGGTCGATCCGAACCAGAAGGGCGGGAAGACGGTCAAGGTGACACCCGAGGACCTGACCACGCCGGGTGCCGCGGAAGCTTGGATGCGGCAGGTGCAGACGACCCCCGCCGACTTCCTTAAGCTGAAATTTGCGATCCAGGCCTCCGCGCCCGCACAGACGGGAGCGACCCGATGATGTCCTCGAAACTAATCGCTGTCGCAATTGCCGTCGCCGTTGCACTTTCGCCGCAGGCGGGCGGTGCGCAAGACCGTGCTTCCGAGCCGATCGTTCGGATGACCGTCGAACCGCAACGCGTCGTCGTTGGACAGCCGAGCACACTTACGATCGAGCTTCTGGCACCGAACTACATGACGGCGCCTCCGGAGCTGCCGACGTTCCAGGTGCGTAACGCCGTCACGCGGCAGCTCACGACCATCAACATCAACGAGCGACACGACGACCAGACCTACGCGGGCGTCCGTCTTGAGTTCGCGATCACGCCGCAGGAAGAGGGGGCCTACGCCGTCACCGATCAGAAGATCCGCATCCGGTACGCGGCCGAGCCGCCGGCGACGCGCGAGGTGGAAGTTGCGCTCCCGAAGGTCGGGTTCGAGGCTTTCATCCCTGCCGCTGCGGCAGGCCTCCGCCCGTTCGTGTCGGCCACGAAGCTGACGGTCGAGCAGTCCCTCGAGCGTTCGTCGGAGCAGCTCAGGGTGGGCGACGCGGTCACGCGAAAGATCACGATCACCGCGCAAGGTACGCCGGCGATGCTGCTGCCGCCGCCAGCCTTCCCGGACATTGAGGGGCTGCGGAAGTATGCGGCCCAACCCGTACTCGAAGACAAGGCGGTCGGCCGGTCCGGTGACGCGGTCGCCACGCGCATCGACGCAGCGACCTACATGCTGGAAGGGGCGGGCGGCTACCCGCTTCCCGCCATCGACGTCCGATGGTTCGACGTGACGACCGGGAAGATCGAGACAGCGCATGCGGAGGGCGCATCGTTCAGCGTCGCCGGAGGCGCGGTGTCCGGCGGCTCGGCGGATCGATCCTGGACCTGGAGGAACGTGATCGTCATCATCGCGGACAACTGGCCGGCCGCTCTCGCTGTGCTGGCCGCTGCGGCAGGGCTCCCCTGGTTCGCTCCGCGTGCGGTCAGGGCCTTCACGGTTGCGGTCTGGCGCCGTCGAACGGCCTATCTTCACTCGGAGAACCGGGCTTTCCGCCGGTTGCGCGCCGCCCGCAGCGCTGCGACGACATATTCCCGCTTGCTGGCCTGGCTGCAGCGGTTCGAACCGCTCGGGAACGACAAGACCATCGCCGGGCTGACCTCCGCCGTCCAGGATCCCGCGCTCGAGCGCGAGATCGGCGGACTGCAGGAAGAATTGTTCGCGGCGGTCCCCGCCGGCAGGTGGTCTCGGCGCGCGCTGATGCGACGCATCGCCTCGGCCCGTCGCGCGCTCCGCCGGCAGTCTCGACGCGACAGGAACAGAACCGCTCTGCCTGCGGGCATCAATCCCGTCGGTCAAGCTTCGCCGGCTTTCGGTCATCGGAGGATCACCAGATGAGTGAGTGGAGGGGCCTGACGATGCCCAGGCGGTTTGCGTTGGGCACCCTGATCGCGCTTTCGATCACCGTGCTTCGTGCCGGAAGCATCTCTGCGCAGGCGCCAGATCCCCTGCCGTCCTGGAACGACGGCGCGGCGAAGACCGCGATCACGGATTTCGTCGGCCGTATCACCAAGGAGGGAGGGCCGGACTTCGTCCCGCCGGCCGAGCGCATCGCAACGTTCGACAACGACGGCACGCTCTGGTGCGAGCAACCGTTCTACTTCCAGCTTGCTTTCGCGCACGATCAGGTGAAGACGCTGGCGCCCAAGCATCCTGAATGGAAGACACAGCAGCCGTTCAAGGGGTTGCTCGCGGGAGACAAGCAGGCGGTTGCAGCCGCGGGCGAGAAGGGGCTGCTGCAGATCATGGCGGCGACCCACACCGGAATGACGACCGAGGCCTTCTCGAAGTCAGTATTGGAATGGATCGCGAGCGCCCGGCATCCCAAGTTCGACCGTCCGTACAACAGCCTCGTCTACCAGCCGATGCTGGACCTGATGGCGTATCTGCGGACGAACGGCTTCAAGACCTTCATCGTCTCCGGCGGCGGGGTCGAGTTCATGCGGCCATGGGTGGAGAAGACCTACGGCATTCCGCCGGAACAGGTGGTTGGCTCCTCCGGTGTCGTGAAGTTCGAGATGGGATCCGACGGCAAGCCCGAACTGATGAAGATCGCGAAGGTCGAGTTCATCGACGACGGCCCCGGCAAACCGGTCGGCATCAACCGCTTCATCGGCCGCCGTCCGATCTTCGCGTTCGGCAATTCGGACGGCGATCTGCAGATGCTGCAGTGGACGACGTCGGGGCAGGGACCGCGCTTCGCCGGCATCGTGCATCATACCGATGCCGAGCGCGAGTACGCCTACGATCGGCAGTCGAAGATCGGCAAGCTCGACAAGGCCTGGGACGAAGCGAAGGCGAAGGGTTGGACCGTCGTGGACATGAAGCAGGATTGGAAGTCCGTGTTTCCGGATAAGGGAGGAAACTGAGATGACAGTCGAACGGATCATGGAAGAGCTCGACCGGGCGATTGCGGACAACGAGGCGAAGCTCGAGGCGGCCAACAGCGAGACGAGCGCTCCCGCTCGCACCAACGCCCAGATCGCATACGCGGCCCGCATAAGCGCGCTTCAGGAGTTCAAGGCGTCGATCGCCGAACGTCAGTGATCGGGCGCTCGAGAGGAACGCGATGAGCGGCTATGACATCTTCGCCTGGATCGTGCTGATCATCCTGATAGGGGTGATCGTTCTGGTCGTCTGGCTGATGGGGTCGACCCCCGGCCACGTCGCGCGCCGGCGCGGCCATCCGTGGGCCGATGCCGTCGCCGTTGCAGGCTGGGTGACGCTGATCTTCGGCTTCGCGTTATGGCCAGTCGCGCTGATCTGGGCCTATGTGGACGTGCCCGCCCGTCGGCCGGAGGAGGACCGGCCATGATGATCGCCCTGATGACGTTGTACCTCGCGCTGCTGTTCACGCTGGTCTGGCTCGGCATCATCCGATTCAACGCCTTCTGGAAGGCTTCGCCCCTGATCGTGCTGTTGCTGCTGAACATCGGTCTCTTCATCCCGATGGGCTGGGGTGCTCCGCAAGGGGCGGCCATTGTGGTCCGCAACGCGGTGTCGATCGTGCCGGACGTGGCCGGTGAGGTGACGGATGTTCCGGTCGCAGCGAACGTGCCGCTCAAGGCGGGCGACGTCCTGTTCAAGATCGACCCGACCCTGTACTCCGCTCAGGTCAAGGCCATCGACGCGCAGTACAAGCTCGCCAAGACCCGCCTCGGCCAGATGACGCAGCTCTACGAGCGGGACGCGGGCCGGGGCTTCGACGTCGAGCAGCGGCAGTCAGAGGTCGACCAGCTCTCGGGACAGCTCGAAAGCGCGCAGTGGAATCTGGAAAAGACGGTGGTCCGCGCGCCGTCGGACGGCTACGTCACCAACCTCGCGCTTCGCAAGGGCGCCCGCGTCGCCAACCTGCCGCTGTCGCCGGTCATGGCGTTCATCGACACGTCGAACACGCTGATCGGTGTGGAGATCGACCAGATCGATGCGCGCTATGTGTCGCCGGGGCAGGAGGTCGAAATCACCTTCAAGTTCGTGCCGGGCCACATCTATACCGGCACGGTCGAGACGGTCCTGCAGGCCGTCGCGACCGGTCAAGCGCAGACGTCCGGCACCGCGGTTGCGCCGAAGGCGATCGAAGCCGCGCCCTTCGTGGTCCGTGTGAAGCTAGACGACGAGAGCTTCGCCGCGCGGCTGCCCGCCGGCGCCGCAGGAACCGCGGCCATCTTCACCGACCACGTCAAGGTCAGTCACATCATCAGGCGCGTGCTGCTGCGGCAGGTCGCCATTCTCAATTACGTCAACCCGTTCTGACCGGAAGAGTGACAATTTTTCGCGTGCGAAACCTTGGAAGCTGGAGTTTTTGCGACATGCAAACGAGAATAGGCCTCTACGTTGCGCTGCTGGCCCTTTCGGGAGCGGGCGGCGCGAACGCGCAGTCGATCGGCGATCCCGTCCCGGTCACGGTGGACAATTTCGTCCGCGCCGAATCCGATCTCTACGCCCGCAATCTGGAAAAGCAGAGCGGTCTTGGAAAACTGCTCCACCGGCGCCAGCCGGCATCGATCGACGATCAGACGGTCATTCGGCTCAACCGCGACACGCTGTATTCGTCGGCCGTGTTCGATTTGGATGCCGGGCCGGTCACGATCGCGCTTCCGGATACCGGGAAGCGGTTCATGTCGCTGCAGGCGATCAGCGAAGACCACTATGCGACGACATACTATGGGACGCAGCCCCGCACGTTTTCCCGCGAAGACGTCGGAACGCGCTATCTCGTCGTGGGCATACGGACGCTCGTTGATCCGAACGATCCCGCGGACCTCAACGCGGCTCACGACCTGCAGGACGCGATCAAGGTGAGCCAGGAGGGCACGGGCAAGTTCGAGTTGCCGAACTGGGATCCGGTGAGCCAGAAGAAGGTCCGCGATGCGCTGCTGGTTCTGCAGTCCACGGCATCCGACTTCAGGCGCGCTTTCGGTAGGAAGTCCGAGGTAGATCCGGTCCGGCATCTGCTGGGCACGGCCGCCGCCTGGGGCGGCAACGCGGACAAGGACGCGACCTATCTCAATTTCACGCCGAGCGGAAACGACGGTTCAACGATCTACGGACTCACCGTCAAGGAAGTGCCCGTCGAAGCCTTCTGGTCGGTGAGCGTCTACAACGCCGACGGCTATTTCGAGAAAAACACCTATGGTGCCTATTCCATCAACAATCTGACCGCCCGGAGAAGTGGCGACGGATCGATCGCGATCCAGTTCGGCGGATGCGACGGGAAGATCCCGAATTGTCTGCCGATCTCGAAAGGCTGGAACTACACCGTACGCCTCTATCGGCCGAAACCGGAAATCCTGAGCGGGGCGTGGAATTTCCCCGAACCGAAGCCGGCGAGCTAGGAGCGGTCGTCATGAGCAAAGCTCTCATTGTCGCGGCTGCGGTTCTGCTGATGACTGCGGAAGCGTGGGCGCAAGGTCCATCGGCCGAAGAACTTGCCTCGCGGAACCTCCACCGCCGCGCCGTCGAGGCGATGATTTGGGCCATGCCGGCGGTGAACGCCGATCTGATGCTTCAGGCAATGGAAAAGAGCACCAAGGCCAAGGTCAACGAGATCGTCTACTGGTCGAAGCCGGTGAACTGGAAGAACCAGACGCTGACGCCCAATCCGGATTCGATCTACTTCATGTCCTTCTGGAACGTGAAGGACGGGCCAGTTGTCATCGAGATTCCGCCGGCTCAAGGCGGGTCGATCGCCGGAAACATCGTGACCGTCTGGCAGATGCCGCTCGAAGATGCTGGCCCCGAAGGCGCCGATAGGGGACAAGGCGGCAAGTACCTGATTTTGCCGCCCGGCCACACGGGGCAGGTGCCGGCGGGCTACATCGTTCTTCGGTCAGATACGTTCAGTGGTTTTGCGCTGCTGCGATCCAATCTCGCCAGCCATGCCGAAGCCGACGTCGCGAAGTCGGTCGCCTACGGCAAGCGGATCAAGATCTACCCGCTCGCAAACGCGAAAGAGCCGCCGCCGACAAACTTCAACGATGCGTACGACGTCCTGTTCGATTCCACGATCCCCTATGACGCGCGCTTCTACCGCAGCCTCGACCGCGTCGTGCAGGCCGAGCCGTGGCTCGATCGGGACCGCGTCATGATCGATCAGCTCCGCTCGATCGGCATCGAGAAGGGCAAGCCGTTCGACCCGGACCAGAAGACTGTCGCTGTGTTGGACGACGCGGCGCGGGAAGCCCATGCCCTGCTGTCGCAGCGCTACGATGCTGGCTTTCCTGAGATCAATCCCGGCATCCGCTGGTTTCCGGCCGCGATGGCCGAGATGGTGAAGGCGGCCCAGAACGGATACGCCGATCCGGATGCCTATCCCGTCGACGTGCGCGGCGTCACCTACACGCTCGGCTTTACCGGCATCAAGCGCATTGGTACCGCCCAGTTCTATCTGATGGTCAGCAAGGACAAGAACGGTGAGTCCTTCGACGGCAGCGCGACCTATTGCCTGACCGTGCCTGCGAATGCGCCCGTCAAGCAGTATTGGTCGGCGACGGTCTACGACCGCGAGACGCACGCGCTGGTGCACAACATGCCGAGTGCCAGCCGTGCTTCGATCAGTCCAGGCATCCAGAAGAACGCCGACGGATCCATCGACGTGTTCTTCGGCCCCAAGGCACCGGACGGCAAGGAGGCCAACTGGGTGCCGACCGATCCTTCCCGCAAGTTCGAGCTGCTGTTCCGGCTCTACGGGCCGGAGAAGCCGCTGTTCGACCACACGTGGAAGCTCCCCGACGTCGAGAAGGTTTCGAGGTGAAGTGCGATCGAGGGGACGAGTATGCAGGAGGCAAGACATGAAAGCCGCCGTATTCGAGGGCCCGGGAGAGAAGTCGCTGCAGGAGAGTCCCCAACCCGCGATCACGGAGGCCGGCGACGCGATCGTGAAGATCGTGAAGACGACGGTTTGCGGCACCGATCTACAGATTCTCAAGGGCGACGTGCCAACCTGCGCATCTGGCCGCATTCTGGGGCATGAAGGCATCGGCGTGGTGGACGAGGTCGGCGCAGGCGTCACCGCGTTCAAGCGAGGGGATCGCAGGGAAGATGCAAGCCTTGGTTCCATGCACGAAACAACGGATGTCGTCTCGCTGCCACAACGAGATCTTTTTTGGCGCGACGCGGCAAACTCAGGAATGAGCCAGCTAAGGTTGTGTATCCGGAGTCGTGCCGGGCGAAGACGCGATCAAGGAAGGCTCGCGGAAAGCGGGCCGAAGAACGAGGTGGAGGCAAGTATGCGAGATCGCAAGATCATGATGATGGCCGGTGCGGGCGCGCTGGCGCTTTCGGCGGCTACCGGACCGGCGATGGCCGACGCCGGCGGATTGAGCTTCTGGCTTCCGGGCACCTTCGGCAGCCTGGCTGCGGCCCCTGCCGTACCCGGCTGGTCCTTCGCGTCGATCTACCTGCATCTCCAGGCGAGCGGAGGGAGGGGAGCCAACTTCGTCCTCCCCGGCGGCGGCCGCGGCGCCGTGGCGGTCGGATTGACCGATCATGCCGACGTGTTCGTCCAGGGCATCACCTACACGTCGGCATTGCCTGTCCTGGGTGGCCAGGCGGCGTTCACGGTGCTGGGAGCTCCCGGCAATGTCGGCGTCGGGGTCTCCGGCACAGTCACGGGGCCGCTCGGCAATACCGTCTCGGGGACGAGGACCGACAACAGGACGACGTTTGCCGACATCTTTTACCAGGGCACCCTCAAGTGGAACCAGGGCGTCCACAACGAGATGGTCTACGTCACCGGCAACATCCCGAGTGGCACCTACGACTCAAGCCGTCTCGCCAACCTAAGCTTCGGCTTCGTGGCCTTCGACGCCGGTGCTGGCTACACTTATTTCGACCCGAAGGCCGGCAACGAATTCTCGGTGGTCGCCGGTCTGACCTACAGCCTTCCCAACCACGATCTGCAGTACCAGAACGGCATCGACTTCCATCTCGATTGGGGTGCCTCCAAGTTCCTGACGCAGACCTTCCAGCTCGGTCTCGCCGGCTACTACTTCCAGCAGATCACGGACGACAGCGGCCCCGGTGCGGTGCTCGGGGGATTCAGAGGCATGTCGGTCGGCATCGGTCCGCAGGTCGGGTTCATCTTCCCCAAGCTGTTCGAAGGTTATCAGGGATACTTGAACCTCAAGGCGTATGCGGATCTTGAGACCGAGAATCGCCCGAAGGGCTGGAGCAGCTGGGTGACCTTCCAGATCTCGCCGATGGCTCCCGAGCCGCCGGCGCCCAAGCCGCTCGTGCGCAAGTATTGACGAAAGGCGCCGACGGCCGGCGCAAGCCGGCCGTCCCTTCGCCGAAGGAGAGCGACCATGTCCGGGATCGCGGATCGCAAGGAAGAGGTCGCCGAGGCGCGGACGCCTCTGACGGGCGCGCCCGCCCTGCAGCTGGTCTACGATTCTGCGCCGATCGGTCTCGCCGTCCTGTCTCCGGATTGCCGGTACCTGCAGATCAACCAGCGCCTCACCGAGATCTGCGGCATCTCGGTCGAGGGACATCTCGGACAAACCGTGCGCGACTGCGTGCCGGGCCTGGCCGACGCGGTCGAGAGCATCGTCGGCTCGATCATGTCGACCGGCGAGCCCATCGCGGGAATCGAAGTCGCCAGCCAGCGCAGGGACCGGCCCGAAAACCGCTGGTGGGTCACCTACTGGCATCCGCTGCGGGATCCGGATGGCCGGATCATCGGCGTCAACGTGGCGGCCGAAGAAGTCACCGAGCGCAAGAGGGCGGAAGCGGCGCTGCGCGAGAGCGAAGAGCGCTTTCGCGAACTCACCGACAACATCAGCCAGTTCGCGTGGACCGCCGACGCGAGCGGCTGGATCTACTGGTACAACAGGCGTTGGCACGATTACACGGGGACGACGCTTGAAGACATGCAGGGCTGGGATTGGCAGAAGGTCCATCATCCCGATCATGTGGAGCGCGTGGTCGAGCGGATCCGGCGCAGTTTCGAAATGGGCACTCCCTGGGAGGACACCTTTCCCCTCCGCGGCAAGGACGGCAACTATCGCTGGTTTCTGTCGCGGGCTCTCCCGATCCGGAACGAGGCGGGCGCCGTCGTCCGCTGGTTCGGCACCAACACCGATGTGACCGAGCAGATCGAAGCCGAGAACGCGCTGCGTCTGAGCGTCGAGCGGCAAACGGCGACCGCGGACATTCTGAAGGTCATCGCCGGATCTCCCTCGGACGTCCGGCCGGTATTCGAGGCGATCGCCGAGCGCTCGAACCGACTGATGGGGGGGCTCTCGACCGTATTCCTTCGTCTTGCCGACGACATGGTCGAGCTTGTCGCCTTCACCTCCGCCGATCCTGACGGCGACGCGGCCCTCAAGGCCTCGTTTCCGAGATCCGCCGCCGAGTACCCTCTGCTCGATCTGGTTCGAGACGGCCGGGTTGCCGAGATAGCTGACACGGAAAGCGAGTTGGGAATGAGGACCGGGGCCCGAGACATCGGGCGGGCGCGCGGTTTCCGCAGCGTTCTGCTCACGCCGTTGAAGAACGAGCAGGGTCTTCTCGGCCTGATCAGCGTCACCCGGCGCGAGCCGGGCCCCTTCGCCGAGCATCATGTCCAACTGCTCCGGACCTTTGCCGATCAGGCGCTGATCGCGATCGAGAACATGCGGTTGTTCGATCAGGTCAGGATGCGGACTGAGGAACTGTCGCGCTCGCTGGAGGACCTGCGCGCGGCGCAGACCCGGCTGATCGAGACCGAGAAGCTGGCATCGCTCGGACAGCTTACCGCGGGTATCGCCCACGAGATCAAGAACCCGCTGAACTTCGTCAACAACTTCGCGTCGCTTTCGGCCGACCTCGTGGGAGAGTTGAACGAAGAGCTTGAGTCGGATGAAATCGACCGCTCCGCGGTCGCCGAGCTCTCGGGCATGCTGCGGGGGAATCTCGAAAAGGTCGTCGAACACGGCGGGCGGGCCGACTCCATCGTCAAGAACATGCTGCTGCATTCCCGCGAGGGCGGCGGCGAGCTTCGCTCCATGGATATCAACGCCCTGCTCGAGGAAAGCCTCAATCTGGCCTACCACGGCGCCCGCGCCGAAAATCCGCACTTCAACATCGCCGTCGAGCGCGACTTCGATCCCGAGACGGGCCGCGTCGTGCTCTATCCGCAGGAGATCACGCGGGTCCTTCTCAATTTGATCTCGAACGGCTTCTACGCAGCCACCCAGCGCAAGGAAGCCGGCGGTGCCGGCGAGCCGAAGCTGAAGGCGACGACCAGAAGTCTCGGGAACGAGGTCGAGATCCGGATCCGCGACAATGGTGCGGGGATCCCGCCCGACGTTCAGAAGAAGATGTTCAATCCATTCTTCACGACGAAGCCCGCCGGGCAGGGGACCGGCCTCGGATTGTCGTTGAGCCATGACATCGTGGTCAAGCAGCATGGCGGCCGGATCGAGGTCCTGACGGAGCCTGGCGAATTCACGGAATTCATCGTGACGCTGCCTCGCGACTCGGCGACCCGAGGAAATGCTGGAGTGGGCAAGTGAGCGTGTACATCCTTGTCGTCGACGACGAGCCCGATGTCGAAACTCTGTTCAGGCAGCAGTTTCGGCGCGACTTGAAATCCGGTCGCTTCATGATGGAATTCGCGTCTTCGGCGCCGGCGGCTCTGGCTCGGGCCGCCGAGATCGGGGACGCCTCGTTGGTCCTCATCCTCTCAGACATCAACATGCCGGGCATGAGCGGTCTGGAGATGCTTCCCGTGGTGCGCGCGGAGCGCCCCGAAGTACCCGTCATCATGATCACCGCCTATGGCGACGCGGACACCCGCCGCAAGGCGCTCGAAGGCGGCGCAAAAGGTCTTGTCACGAAACCGATCGATTTCGTCCTGCTGAGGACCGAGATCGATAACATGCTGGGACCAGCGGCATGACGGCAACCATTCTCGTTGTCGACGACGAACCCGACCTGGAGAGCCTGGTGCTGCAGAAGTTCTGCAAGCAGATCCGGGAGGGCTCGGTCTTGTTCGTGTTCGCCCATGACGGTCTGGAGGCGCTCGCTTCGATCGAAGAACACCCGGACGTCGACCTAGTCGTCTCCGACATCAACATGCCTCGGATGGATGGGCTCGCGCTGCTCGCGAAGCTTCAGGAGGCCGACGACCGCAAGTCGACCATCATCGTCTCGGCCTACGGCGACATGAGCAACACATCACGCGGCCAATTCGGATCGTCGGAAGATCGTCTTTTCGATAGTCAGCTCCAGATCGCGGCCGGGCAGGGACTTCGACCCGACCTCCGCGTCCCACGCAACACCTCCAAGGAATTCCGACGCCGCGCCGATCTGCTCAATTTCGGCATCAAGCTCCACACCTTGCGCGGCATCCACGCGACGGCGCCACTCGATGCCGGATGGACCCCCGACATGGTCGCTAGGCGTCTCGGCGACGACCCGGCCGTCGTCATGCGCAACTACGTCAAGCGGAAGCGCAGCACCGAGGCGCAGGAGAAGATGAAGTCGACGCTCACCGCGCTTGCGGCGGGCTTCCTAAAGCCGTAGAGACGCCTTTGTCCCCAAACTGTCCCCAAACCAAGGACTGTTCGCATTGCGTTCATCGGGGCCAGCCGCTAAGTGACTGATATTGTGAGCTGGAAGGGTGGCCGAGTGGTTTAAGGCACCGGTCTTGAAAACCGGCGTGCCCGCAAGGGTACCGTGGGTTCGAATCCCACCCCTTCCGCCAGTCTATCCGAACGGGGTCTCTCGGTCGGGCTTTCCCGAGCAGGTGATCGGTGGATCAGGCGTTAAATCCGGACGGGCTCGACAAGCTCAAGCTCCGCATTCGGGCGTTGCGCGCCAAAACCATCGCAAATGGCTGCACCGAAGACGAGGCGCTGTCTGCCGCCGCCAAGGTTGCCGAGCTGCTGGATCGCCACGATTTGTCGCTCTCCGACGTCGAGCTGCGCGCCTCGCCGTGCGAACGGAGGGTCTACGAGACCTATCGCAAGAAGCGAATTCCCCTGGACGACTGCATCGGCGCGATCGCTCATTTCTGCGATTGTCGGGTATGGCGCGAGAAGAACGCGACCGGCGAGAACATCTATGTGTTCTTCGGTCTCGGCGCGGATGTCGAGGTCGCGCATTACCTGGCCGAATTGATCGACGGCGCCGTGCGCGCCGAACTTGGCCGCTTCAAGACCTCGGTCGACTACGCCCGGTTCCGGCACCAGCAGCGGCATCTGGCCAATGCCTCCTTCGCACTCGGGATGGTGGGGTCCATCGCGGACAGGCTGGTGGCAATCAAGGCCGGTCGCGATCAGGTCAACGAAGGCACCGGCCGCGGGCTGGTGGTCCTCAAGACCTCGGTGGTCGACGCAGAATTCGACAAGCTCGACCTCAATCTCCGGAACCAGCGCAGCTCCGGCCGGATGGTGTCGATGACGGCCTATGAAGCCGGTGGCGCCGCCGGAGCGTCGCTGGCCATCAATCCCGGGCTTGGCGGAGCGCGGTCAGGGACCACTGCCAAAGGAAGCTGAGCGCATCAGGGCGCGTGAGCTACGCCGTGCCACACGTGCCCTACGCCCGTCTTTTTCGAGTGGGCAGCCTTGGCAAACCGAAAACCTCAGCTCTTTGGACCGCCGCCCTTCAGCGCATTCCAGGCGGCCTGGTTCGCTTGATCGAACGCCTTACGGGATTCGGCGAGGGCGGCGCTCAGGACCGACCAGGATTCGCTGCCGGCCTGCTTCAGCTTCTGCAGACGCGCTTCGGCTTCGGACGCATCGGATTTCATCTGCTTGAGCGCGGCATCGATATCGACGGTGCGGGCTTCGGTCACTTCGCCGGCGGCCTTGCGGAATTTGTCCGCAGCTTCGCGCCAGGCCTTGGCCTGTGCCGCTGCGACGTCCTTGAAGGTGGCTTGCTGCTGCTCCAACTGTTTGCCGGCGCCTTCGAAGTAGGTTTTCACCTGGGCTTCGAATCCAGCCCACTGCTTTTCCAAATCGGCCTTGGCGTCCGTCCAGGCGGCTTCACCTGCTTCCGCCTGGGTCTTGAGTATCGCCTGAAACGCGTCACGGCGCGTCGTCAGATCGGACAGAAGTTGATCCGTCTTCACCTTGGACTCGGCCTTGGCCTGACCGGCCTTGACCTCGAACGAGGCCAATGCGGCATCCATCTCGTCGATCCGCTCCTTGGCCCAATTGAGGTAAAAATGCATGCTGCTCTGCTGTGACATGGCCGTCTCCATCTGCTTGACGACGTGAGATTCCCAGAGCTTCGGCCTGCTCGTATTGACCTGTCTCAATCATGCCGTGGTCTCACGAAATTGCGCCGGCGGCAGCACGGACTCAGCGCCTGGCAACCTCTACCTCCTGGATTCGTGGAACCCCTTGAGCGTTCAGCGCGTTTAGACGCGAATGCCAATTGCGAGGTCCACCTGCTTCAGAGCTCATCCACCCTGATCCCCGGCGACACCGTCTGGCGGCGGTGCAAGGCGCGGCACGTGGCGGTTCTGAACGATGCTGCCGCTTATTTCGCAGCCCTGCGCGAGACGCTGCTCGAGGCGGAAGATATCGTCTACATCATCGGGTGGGACATCCACAGCGAGACCAGGCTGGTCGGATCGTCGGGGCGGGCGGATGACGGCTTGCCGGAACAGCTCGGCCCATTTCTGCGTGCCCTCGTTCACCGCCGGCCGGACCTGCGGATCAACATTCTCGTCTGGGACTTCGTCTCGTTCTACGCCTCCGAACGGGAATGGAATTCCGCGGCCAAATTCACTGCCGACACGGACGGCCGCGTCCGATTTCATCTGGACTCCACGCTTCCGTTCGGTTCGGCCCAGCACCAGAAGATCGTCTGTATCGATGGTTCACTGGCGTTCGTCGGCGGGCTCGATCTGACGATCAGGCGCTGGGACACGAGCGATCATCGCGCCGATCACGAACTGCGCTGCGACCCCCAGGGCAAGCCATACCCGCCGTTTCATGATGTTCAATGCGTGGTCGACGGGGATGCGGCCGCCTCGCTGTTCGAGCTGGCCGAGGAGCGCTGGCGTGCGGCAGGCCAACAGATGCAGGATCGGCGTGCGCAAAAGAGTATGCGCTGGCCGGCGGATGTGCCGGTCGAGGCTGAGCTCATGCCGGTTGGGATCGCCCGGACCGAGGTGGTCTGTCCTGCTGGTTCGACCATCAGGGAGGTCGAACGCTCCTTGATTGCGGCGATCCGGTCCGCGACGAGCTTCATCTACATCGAGAACCAGTTCACCAGCGCCATCAAGATCGCGCGTGAGTTGGCGGAGCAGATGCAGCGCGTGCCGTCGCTCCGGGTTCTGGTCGTCGCTCCAAAACTGCATTCCTCGTGGCTGGAATCCCAGGCCATGCAGAACGGCCGTGGCGCGTTCATCGACTGCTTCAGCGAGGCTGGCGTGGCAGATCGCATCCGCTTCGTCTACCCGGTCTCACGAGAGGGAGACACGGAAGCGGCCGTGATGGTGCACAGCAAGCTCATGATCGTCGATGACAGGATCTTGAGGATCGGCTCGGCCAATTTGAACAACCGGTCGATGGGCGCCGACAGCGAATGTGATCTGATCTTTGAAGCCGCATCCGACGAACATCGAGAGTTCGTCGCTTCAGTTCGGCATCGCCTGATAGCCCATTTTTGTGGCCTCGACGAACAGAGCGTCAGGCAAAACGACGATCGTCTTCTTGCTCTTATGGACGAGGTGTCGAAAGCCGATGGCCCGAAGACGCTGCGGGCAGTGGAAGCCTCAGTCCTGACCAGCACCCTTGCAACGATGGTTCAGCCGGTGGCAGACCCTGAGCGGCCCCTTCATCTCGAGCGGGCGGCATCGCGCATGTGGAGCACGAAGACCGTCATCGGGATCGTATCGATCGCCGTGGCGCTTTTTGGCTTGGCGATAGCCTGGTCGTACACCTCCTTAGGCGATTTCGCCGACACGGGCCGCATCTCGAATTTGCTGTCGACTTACTCCCAATCCGTCTGGGGGCCGCCACTCGCAATCGCGGCCTTTGTCGTCGGCGGGCTGGTGGTGTTTCCGGTGCTCGTGCTCATTGCAGCAACGGCTGCCGCGCTTGGGCCATGGCTGGGTTTCGCCACGGCGATCGCCGGTGTCTTGCTCAGCGCCCTCATCCTTTTCGTGATCGGGCGCGCCCTCGGACGGCAGCGGCTTCAGCAGTTGCTCGGACGACGCGCCGCGCGGATCCAGGACCGCGTTGTCGGCAAGGGCGTCCTGGCTGTCGTCGTCATCCGGATGATTCCCATCGCACCGTTCTCGGTCGTGAATGTCGTGGCTGGCGCGAGCACGCTGCCTTTACGCGACTTCCTGCTCGGAACCCTGCTTGGCATGACGCCCGGTATTCTTGCCATGGCCGTGCTGGGGGCTCAGATCGCGGATTTGGCCCGCAATGCATCCTGGAGCAGCATGTTGCTGTTGGTGCTGGCGTTCCTGGGGTGGCTCGGCGTCTGCGCGGGCGCGCAATTCCTCGCGACCTGGCTCGCCGGGAGGCGCTGATGGCGCTGGTGCGCTTCATGACGTGGAATGTGCACGGCACGTTCAATCTCAATCCGAAGTTCGATCTGGAGGGGGTCTGCTCCATCCTTCGCAAATGGGCCCCTGATGTCGTCGCGCTTCAGGAGGTGGATTCGCGATCGAGGTCCGACGATCCGTTCGCGAAGCTGGCGAGTGTCGTCGGCGATCACCGCGTTCACGCCAAGTCGATTGTCACTGCGGATGGCGACTACGGTCAGATGCTCCTGAGCCGCTTTCCGTTCTCCGGGGTGCCCGAAATCGTCGACGTGTCGTATCGGGAGCGCGAGCCGCGCAGGGCCATTGCCACTGGCCTCCTGACGCCGGTCGGTGACGTGCGTGTGGTTGCCACGCATCTCGGCCTGAGCATCCACGAGCGATATGCCCAGGCACAAACCCTGGTGAGCCTGGTGAAACCCGGAAGGACCGTCGTCCTCGGCGATTTCAACGATTGGTTTTGGGTCAAGTCGGTGCGGCGTGTGCTCGCGCAGGCCTGCCCCAACCGTACGCGGCTGCGCACCTTCCCATCGCGCTTGCCCCTTATGCGGCTTGACCGGATTTATGCGACGTCTGATAGCCGGATCGAGAAGGTCTGGACCGACGTGGAGGCGAGAGCCTTCTCGGACCATCTGCCCGTCATTGCCGATGTTGAGATCCAGGGGGCTTCGAGAAGTTAGAAAAACCTTTATTGTCCAATAGCATAGCTACTGTGCATGGGGTTGTTTTTCGATATTTGTTGGAGCGGCCTTCGGGGAGGGCGGACAGCTTGAGTTCCAATTTGCGGGGCCGCGGGGTCCACCTTGTGGAACCCTTTCGCCGCGTCTGCGTTGTCTCCGCATGACTGAAGACCTTTCCTTCCGACGCAAACCCCTGACCCCCGAGCAGCGCCAGGCGCGCGATGCGGCACGCCGGATCGAGGCCGAAAAGGCCATGCGCGACCATGAAGAGGCGCAGAAGGCGTTTTACGCCAACAAGGAGCGGCTGAAGGCCGAACGGCTGGCGCGCGAGGCGGCGGCGGCGAAGGTCTGATCCTGCGCGGGTCCCGCCCGCAATCTTCTGATGCGATCTGTCCGGGCGATGCCGCCGGCTAGTGCCGGTTCGGCGTCCTCGTCGCGCTCCAAGCCAGCCTCAGCGCCTGGACGGCCCCTGTGAACGCACCACGGGGCGATTGCGCCTCGATGGCTTCGGCTGCGATGCGGCAATCGTCGGCGACCTTGAGCAACCCGCTTCGCGCGAGGTCCATGGTGGAGAGGGCGGCCTGCTCCAGGCAGACCCGTTCAAGCCGTCGAAACTCCCGCAGCTCTTTGTTCATGCGTCAGCTCTCGGTATGCCCCAGGCCATGCGGCGCTGAGTCTGCTTAACGATCAGTAAACGATCTCCGCCTAGCCAAGTCGGCTGGCGCCGGGCTTGTGCGGGCCATGCACGCGCCCGGCGCGGGGGCGCATCGGCAGGCTTGACGGCGTTTGGCTTCCGCCGGAAGGTTCAGAACTGACGTGAAGCACGGAGACGTTCGCCCCCAGCCAGTCCGACACCCATCAGCGCAAGTGCAAATGGAGCTGACCATGACCACGTTCGACAAGCGCGAGCAGGGCTTTGAGGCCAAATTCGTCCACGACGAGGAATTCATGTTCAAGGCCACCGCCCGGTCCAACAAGCTGCTTGGGCTCTGGGCTGCAGGCCAGCTCGGACTCAGCGGCGATGCCGCGGCAAGCTACGCAACCACGCTGGTGACGGACCATCTGGAGAGCCGGGCGATCGCCGATGTCGTGGACAAGGTGTCAGGCGATCTCGCCGCCAAGGGCATCGCGCGTGAGCAGGTCGCGCTGAAGCTTCAGGAGTGCCTGCATCAGGCGCTGGCGCAGCTCGAAGTGGACAAGCAATAAGGCCGACGTTGGTAACTCACTCGGCCTGCTTGCGCGTGCCGGAGTCTCCGAGCTTGTCGACATAGGCAATGCCGATCGCCGAGGCGATGAAGGTGAGGTGGATCAGCACCTGCCACATCACGCCGGTCTCGGTGAAGCCGGCGCGGTTCGAGCCGAGATTGCCGGCCTCGATGAAGGTGCGCAGCAGCGCGATCGAGGAGATGCCGATGATGGCCATGGCGAGCTTGATCTTGAGCACGCTCGCATTGACGTGGCCGAGCCATTCCGGCTCGTCGGGATGGCCCTGCAGGTCGAGCCGCGAGACAAACGTCTCGTAGCCGCCGACGATCACCATCACGAGCAGGTTCGAGATCATCACGACGTCGATCAGCGCCAGCACGCTCATCATGATCTGCTGCTCGGTGAGATCGATCGCGTGCCAGGAGAGGTGCCAGAGCTCTTTCAGGAACAGCACGATATAGACGCATTGCGCCACGATCAGTCCGAGATACAGCGGCAGTTGCAGCCAGCGCGAGCCGAAGATGATCATCGGCAGCAGGCCCAGGCGCGGCGAGGGCGAACGGGGTTCGGATTGGGGTGAAGGCTCAACCGACATTCAGGCAGCGTCCTCGCAATCGAAACGATCTCGCTTTCATCTAGCCCGATAACATGGCCGGCGAAAGACGCGCCGCGCGTCTCGCCTTCGGCGGATCGCGCCATTCGTGCTAGCGTGCCGAACGGCCATCGCGCGACGATGTGGATCGGGAGGCGGGGAGTGACGAGGAGTGGCTTTCGCAGATGGTCTGGCGGCATCGCGCTCGCCGGCGCGATCATGGTTGGCGCGGGCACCGCGGAGGTCTCGGCGACACCGCTGACCCCGTTTCGCTACGAGGCGCAGGCGCAGCGTCATTGCCCGCACGACAAGGTGGTCTGGCTCGACTTCAGGAAGGGCATCTACTACCGCAAGGGTCAGAAGCGGTACGGCCAGGGGTTCGACGGCAGCTTCGTCTGCCTGAACGAGGCCCGCGACGGCCGCTATCGCCGCTCCCTGCTGGGCCTGCGCTGAGCGGCGCCTGACGCCGGCTATTTCTGCGCCGGCAGCCTGATCGGCACGTGCGGGGAGGTGCTGATGACCCGGGGGCTGCCGTCAGGATAGGAGCGGTCGCCGCGGATCAGGGATTCCAGGACCAGGAAGAATTTCTCGGCAAGCATTTGCGTCACCCTCGTTGGTGATGGCCTCTGGAAATGAGTCGAGGCACCGAACGCGGGAATTCAATCAACAGAATGGGAGCGGGACATCGGCGCATGATGCGCCGCGATGGAGCCGTGCTGGAGGGTAACGAAGCGGGGCTCAGGCAAACGCCAGTGCCACGAGGCTCGAGCAGAGCAGAACCAAGCCGCCGGCGGTCAATGCCAGGAAGCCGTCAGATACCAGGTCATGGTTGCGCATGTGACACCTGCCGCTCTCGTTTTCGATGCTCGGTCGGATCGATCAAAATTGTCCGAACGCGCCGCTTGAAAGAGGTGATGCTTGCCAATCGCGCGAGTGCCCTTAGGCCCTCGTGCGGTAACCTTCAAACGCATGGGCCAGGAAGATCCCCGCGCTTACCAGACCCATCAGTGCCGAAACCGTCTCGATCATCGTTAAATTCCAAATCCCACCCTTGCATCCGAGAAAACGCGTGCGGCCTTGCACAGTCAAAAGAATTCCAGTGAAGGCAGCGACAATGGGGGTGGAGTGAGGATTTGGCGCAACAGAATGTCCAAGCGTGGCACAGAGTTGGTGCGATCGCTCCGTAGAACAACGGAAAAATGCGAACGTCTCGTTTACCATCCCGGCGGGATCGCTGTGGGCTCCCCATTTCCGCCGTGTTCGGGTTGCGTTATCGTTACCGCTTCCGACGCGGTGGTGGGCCGCCTCGGATTAAAGGACCGGACAGCGCTCCCCGTAGCCAAAGCGGGGTGGGTACGCCTCCGGCAAAGTGGTATTTGGGGCGCATGGGGATCCGACGGTCAGATTCGGTTTTGCGGGCCGCACGCGGTGCTGCGGCGGTCGCGGCCTGCGTTGCGCTTGCCAATTGCGCCTCCTCCAACAAATTCGCCAGCCGCGTCGATCCGAAATACGGCGTGTCCTCGAGCCCCCGGGTCGTGGCGTTCGGGGACCCGGTTCCGAAGGGCGGCGGCACCTATCGCGTCGGCAAGCCCTATGTCGTGGCGGGCCGGACCTACGTGCCGGAAGAGGACGTCAACTATCGCGCCGAGGGCATGGCGTCCTGGTACGGCGATGATTTCCACGGCCGCCTGACCGCCAATGGCGAAGTGTTCGACATGACCTCGCTGACCGCGGCGCATCCGACCCTGCCGATGCCGTCCTATGCGCGGGTGACCAATGTCTCGAACGGCAAGTCGCTGATCGTGCGCGTCAATGACCGCGGGCCCTATCACGGCAACCGCCTCATCGACGTCTCGAACAAGGCCGCCGAACTGCTTGAATTCAAAGGCAACGGCGTCGCCAAGGTCCGCGTCGAATATGTCGGCCGGGCGCCGCTCGAAGGCTCCGACGACCGCCAGCTTCTGGCGACCCTGCGCACCGGCGTTCCGGCGCCGTCGCCCTCGATGGTCCGGGTCGCCTCGGCCAAGCCCTTCGTGCCGGAATTGCCGGGATCGAGCCGCGGTGCCATTCGCGGCGACGTGCCGATGCCGGAGGGGCGGCCCTATAATCTCGGCACCACCTCCGCCGACATGGCTTCGCTCAATGCGACCTCGGAAATGTCGGCCTCGAGCCGCAATCGGGGCCGGGCGGTCCAGAACGCGCGCGCCGTGTCCTATGACGAGGACGGCCGCTACGCCGCCGAGAACGCGCCGTCATCGGCGGACGGGGCCGCCGAGGCCCGCAGCATCCTGAGCGGCCGCGGGCTCTACTAGGCCGCGCTTTCCTTCAGGAATTGCACCAGCGCCGCATTCACCTCGTCGGGCCGTTCCTGCTGTACCCAATGGCCGGCGCCCTCGATGATCAGCTTCTGCTTCAGATTGGGCAGCACGCGCTCGAGCTCGTTGACGCGCTTGGCGCCGATCAGGCCGGTGATGACGGCGTCCCGGGAGCCGGCGATGAACAGCGAGGGCTGATGGATCTGCGCATCCTGCCAGGGCGCCGTCAGCTCCCAATTGCGGTCGATGTTGCGGTACCAGTTCAGCCCGCCGCGAAAGCCAGACTTGCGGAAGCTCTCGGTGAAATAGGCCAGATCAGCCTCGCCGAGCCAGCCGGGCAGCGGTTCCTCGGTGGTGGCGTGGCTGAGAAAGCCCTTGCCCTCCTGCACGAACATGGCGGCGGTGGGATCGGCGAGGCCGCGTCCGCCGAGCACGATGCGCATGGTGCGGGCGACGTCGCGTTCCAGCTCGGCCTCGGCGACGCCGGGCGCCTGGAAGTACTGCCAGTAGAAATTGGTGACGCCGCCCTGGCGCAAGAGGTCGAGCGGCTTGCCGCGGCCGCGGAACGGCGGCGGCACGCTCAGGCCGGCGGCCGCCGTGAAGATTTCCGGCCGGAACAGCGCCGCATGCCAGGCGACCGGCGCGCCCCAATCGTGGCCGACCACCATCGCCGTGGTCTCGCCGAGCGCCTGCACCAAGCCGACCACGTCGCCGACCGTGTCGAAGATCGAGTAGGCAGCAACCTCAGGCGGCGCGGCGCTTTGGCCGTAGCCGCGCATGTCGGGGGCGACGACGTGAAACCCGGCCGCGGCGAGCGCGGGGATCTGATGGCGCCAGGAATAGGACAGCTCCGGCCAGCCATGGCACAGCACCACCAGCGGACCCTGACCGGCTTCGCGGATGAAGAGGTCGATGCCGTTGGCCTTGATCACGCGGGTGGAAGACATCGCTTTTCCGCCTTGTTTCAGGGGTTTGGTCGAGAAACATAAGGCGCCACGATAGGGGCGCGGCGAGAATCGTGCAATCTCAGGGACAGGCGTCGAACCGCGTGTTGTTCGCATCTGTTCCAACTGTTAGAACGCCTCTCTCAGGGCTTCGCCATGGCATTTCGTCTTCCTTTGCTTCGTCGTAACTGGCTCACAGCCGGAACACTGGCGCGCGGGCTGGTCGCCGCGATTCTGGTGGCAAGCATCGGCTGGAGCGGGGCGCTTCTGGCCGCCAACCAGAGCATCCAGGGGGCCAAGAAGCCTGATGATGCCGGCTTCGACGGCGATGCCCCGACTGCGATCCTGATCGAGGCCTCCTCAGGCAGCGTGCTGTTCGAGAAGAACGCGGACGAGCTGCGCGCGCCCTCCAGCATGATGAAGCTGATGACGGCGGAGGTCGTCTTCAATGCCATCAAGAAGGGCGACATCAAGCTCACCGACGAGTACCGGATCAGCGAGAATGCCTGGCGCCGGGGCGGCGCGCCCTCTGGCGGCTCGACCATGTTTGCCGCCATCAACAGCAAGGTCTCGGTCGACGATCTCCTGCACGGCGCGATCATCCAGAGCGGCAACGATGCCTGCATCGCGCTCGCCGAAGCCATGGCCGGCAACGAGAAAATCTTCGCGGCGGACTTCATGACCAAGCGCGCCCGCGAGCTCGGCATGACCAGGTCGACCTTCGGCAACTCCAACGGCTTGCCCGATCCCGCCAACAAGATGACGGTGCGCGAGCTCGGAATCCTCGCCCGGCACATCATCCTGGACTTCCCCGAATTCTACAAACTGTTCGGCGAGAAGGAGTACACCTGGAACAAGATCCGCCAGCCCAACCGCAATCCGCTGCTCAATTCGATGGAAGGCGCCGACGGCCTGAAGACCGGTTATACGAAGGAGGGCGGCTACGGCATGGTCGGCTCGGCCGTGCAGAACGGCACGCGGCTGATCGTCGTCGTCAACGGATTGGAAGATCCCGAGGATCGCGCCACGGAAGCCAAGAAAATGCTGGAATGGGGTTTCCGCAATTTCGAGACCCGCACGTTGATCGCGGCCGAGCAGCCCGTCGGCTACGCCAAGGTGTTCGGCGGCGAGAGCCGCTCGGTCAAGCTCGTCGCCAAGACTCCGGTGAAGGTGATGGTGCACAAGAACGGCAGCGACAAGCTGATTGCGCGCGTCGTCTATAGCGGTCCGGTGCGTGCGCCGGTCGAGGCCGGCCAACGGGTCGGCGTGGTCAAGGTCTGGCGCAGCGGCAACATCGCGGTGGAGACGCCGGTCTATGCGGCCGAGGCGATCGGCACCGGCTCGACCGTGCGACGCGCGATTGACGGTGCCAGCGAGCTCGTGATCGGCATGTTCCGCGCAGGCGCCGAGAAGCTCTGATCATGAGTGAGAGCGCGCTACAGCGGCCGTCCGGACGCGGACGCTTCGTCACCTTTGAAGGCGGCGAGGGCACCGGCAAGTCGACCCAGATCAAGAAGCTTGCCGACCGCCTCAAGGCAGCAAAGCTCCGCATCCGCGTGACGCGCGAGCCGGGCGGCTCGCCGGGTGCCGAGATCATGCGTCATCTGGTGCTGTCGGGCATGGGCAAGCTGCTCGGCCCCGAGGCGGAGACGCTGCTGTTTGCCGCCGCGCGCGACGACCATGTCCGCACCGTGATCCTGCCTGCGCTCAACCAGGGCACCTGGGTGCTGTGCGACCGCTTCGCCGACTCGACGCGGGCCTATCAGGGCAGCCTCGGCCAAGTGCCTGAGGGCCTGATCAACGCGATGCAGCGGGTCACGATCGGCGATCTCAAGCCGGACCTCACCATCATCCTCGACCTGCCGGTCGAGATCGGCCTCCAGCGCGCGGCCGCGCGCCGCGGCAACAGCACGCCGGACCGGTTCGAGGGCGAGAAGCTCGGTTTCCACCAGGGCCTGCGCGAGGCCTATCGCAAGATTGCCGAGGACGATCCCGCACGCTGCGTGCTGATCGACGCCAATTCCGACCCTGACACGGTCGCAGGCCGTGTCTGGACGGCGCTGCGCGATCGTCTCCTTCCCACACCAGCCTCGGTGGTTTCCGTATGAGCCCGCGTCAGACCGAGCGCGAAACCGCCATTCCGCATCCGCGCGAGACATCGAAACTGTTCGGTCATCGCGAGGCGGAGACCGCGCTGTTGACGGCCTATCGCAGCGGCCGCATCCCTCACGCCTGGCTGATCGGCGGGCCGCAGGGCATTGGCAAGGCGACCCTGGCCTATCGCATGGCGCGCTTCGTGCTAGCTCATGGTCAACCGCTTGGGCCTTCCGTGCAGCGCGCCGAAGACCTCGCGATCGATCCCGATGACGCCGTGGCGCGGCAGGTGGCGGCCGGCTCGCATGGCGGCCTGCTGACGCTGGAGCGTACCGCCAACGACCGCGGCGTGATGCGCACCGTGATCACCGTGGACGAGACGCGCGAGACGATCGGCTTCTTCGGCTCGACCGCCGCGGCCGAAGGCTGGCGCGTCTGCATCGTCGATACCGTCGACGAGCTCAATCCGAACGCGGCCAACGCGCTGCTGAAAATCCTCGAGGAACCGCCGCAGCAATCGCTGTTCCTCTTGGTCAGCCACGCGCCCGCGCGCGTGCTCGCCACGATCCAGTCGCGCTGCCGCAAGCTGCGCCTGCGATCGCTCGCCACGAATGATGTGATCGGGGCGGCGGCGTCGGCGGCCGAGCTCGATCCGAACGTTCCTGCGCTGCGCGAGGCGGCGGAGGCCTCCGAGGGCAGCGTTGCACGGGCTCTGACGCTCCTCGGCGGCGATGCGCTCAAGCTTCAACAGCGCACGGCGGCGCTGCTCGCGCGCCTGCCGCAGGTCGATCCGCGCGAATTGCACACGCTCGGCGATTCGCTCGGCACCAGTGACCGCGTCGCGCTCGCGGCCTTCATCGACGGCATCGATCGCTGGATCGCGGAACGCCTGCATGCGGACGAGGCCAATGCCAACCAGAACCTGCCGCGCCTTGCGCGCCTAGCCGAGGTATGGGAAAAGATCGTCCGCGCCGCGCGCGACACCGAAACCTACAATCTGGAACGAAAGCCCTTGGTTTTCTCGGTGTTCGGCTGGCTGGCGGACGCAACGCGCTAAAGCATGATCCGGAACAGTGCGCAGCGGTTTTCCGAAAGATCATGCGCAAATCAATAATCGAACCCAGGTTCGTTTCCAGATTTCGAGAAGCCGGTAAAGGAATTCGTCGTGGCAACGCGAGCTAAGAAGACTGCTAAAGGCAAGGGCCGCAACAAGGCTGCGAAGAAGGCCGCAAAGAAGGCCGTGAAGGCGCGTGCGTCCAAGGCCAACGCCAAGGCGGCCAAGAAAGTCAAGAAGACCAAGAAGGCCACGGCCAAGAAGGGCGCGAAGAAGAGCGCCGTGAAGACGGCAAAAAAGGCGGTCAAGAAGGCTGCGAAGAAGCCGGCCGTCGCCAAGAAGGCTGTGAAGAAGGCCGCCAAGAAGCCAGCCAACAAATCAGCCAAGATCCCCGCCAAGTCGCCTGCGAAGACGGTGGCCAAGAAGGCGAGGGTGGTCGCGCCTGTGATCGCAGCGCCGGCCCCCGCCGCCACGCCGCCGAAGGCTGCAAAACCGAAGGCCCCGCGCGCGCCGAAGCCCGCTGCAGCACCGCAAGCCGCAGCGCCCGCAGCCACACCAAGGGCTGCCGCGCCCGTTGCCGCCCCCGCGCGCGACAACGTCTTCTACATCACGACCGCCATCGCCTATCCCAACGGCAGTCCGCATATCGGCCACGCCTATGAGGCGATCGCGACCGACGTGCTGGCGCGCTTTGCGCGGCTCGACGGCAAGGACGTGTTCTTCCTGACCGGCACCGACGAGCACGGCCAGAAGATGGTGCAGACGGCGGCCGGCGAGAACATGGCCGTCTCCGCGCTCGCTGCCCGCAATGCCGGTCGCTTCAAGGAGATGGACGAGCGTCTGAACGTGTCGTTCGACCGCTTCATCCGCACCACCGAGGAGCAGCATCATCGCTCCAGCCAGGAGATCTGGCGGCGCATGGAAGCGAACGGCGATATCTATGCCGACATCTATGCCGGCTGGTATTCCGTGCGGGAGGAGGCGTATTACGCCGAGGATGAAACGCGCTTGAACGATGACGGCGTCCGGCTCGGCCCGCAGGGCACGCCGGTCGAATGGGTCGAGGAGAAGAGCTATTTCTTCCGCCTGTCGGCATACCAGGACAAGCTGTTGAAGCTTTACGCGGACCAGCCTGACTTCATCGGGCCAGACTCTCGCAAGAACGAGGTGGTGAGCTTTGTCAGAGGCGGCCTGCGTGATCTCTCGATCTCGCGCACCACCTTCGATTGGGGCGTCAAGGTGCCTGGTGACGAAGAGCACGTGATGTATGTCTGGGTCGACGCGCTGACCAACTACATCACCGGCGTTGGCTTCCCCGACGAGAACGACGGAAACTGGCGCTATTGGCCGGCCGACGTGCACATCATCGGCAAGGACATCATCCGTTTCCACGCGGTGTATTGGCCGGCGTTCCTGCTGTCGGCCGGGATTCCGCTGCCGAAGCGGGTCTATGCCCACGGCTTCCTGTTCAGCAGGGGCGAGAAGATGTCGAAGTCGGTCGGCAACGTCGTCGATCCCTTCAATCTTGCCGACCAGTACGGCGTCGACCAGGTGCGCTATTTCTTCTTGCGCGAGGTGCCGTTCGGACAGGACGGCAACTACAATCACGAAGCCATCGTGGCGCGCATCAACGCCGATCTCGCCAACGATCTCGGCAACCTCGCGCAGCGTTCGCTGTCGATGATCGCCAAGCAACTCGGCGGCGTGTTGCCCGAGCCCGGCGAATTCAGCGACAACGACAAGGCAATCCTGGCGATGGCCGACGGCATGGTCGCCGCGTCACGCGCGGCCATGGCGACGCAGCAGATCCATCACTGGCTCAACGCCGTGTGGGCCGTGGTCGCGGAGGCCAACCGCTATTTCGCGGGCGAGGCGCCGTGGGCGCTCGCCAAGACCGATCCGGCCAGGCAGAAGACGGTGCTCTACGTCACCGCCGAAGTCGTGCGCCAGATCGCGATCCTGGCGCAGCCCGCGATGCCGACCGCCTCGGGATTGCTGCTCGACAGCCTCGGCATCCCGGATGGGGAGCGTAACTTCGCCATGCTCGGCGGTGCCAAGCGCATCGCGCCCGGCTCGACCCTGCCGGCGCCGACGCCGGCGTTCCCGCGCTACATCGAGCCGGCAGCCTAGGACGTTTGCGCGATGCTGGTCGACAGCCACTGCCATCTGGATTTTCCGGATTTTGCGGAAGATCTCGACGGGATCGTATCGCGGGCACGCGCGGCCGGCATCGGCCGCATGGTCACGATCTCGACCCGGGTGCGGAAGCTCGACCAGCTTCTGGCCATCACTGAGCGCTATGACGACGTCTACTGCTCGGTCGGCACTCATCCGCACAATGCGGATGAGGAGGACGGTATCGCATCGGATGAGCTGGTTGCGCTGACGGAGCATCCCAAGGTCGTCGCGCTCGGCGAAGCCGGGCTCGACTATTTTTACAACAACGGCTCGCCAGAGGCGCAGGCGAGGGGCTTTCGCGCCCACATCGCCGCCGCCCGCACCACCGGCCTGCCGCTGGTGATCCACACCCGCGAAGCCGACGAGGACTGCGCGCGCATCCTGGAGGAGGAGGCGGCCAAGGGCGCGTTTCGCGCCGTGCTGCATTGTTACACCGGCGGGCGCGAGCTGGCGCTGAAGGCCGTGTCGCTCGGGCTCTATATCGGTTTCACGGGCATCCTGACCTTCAAGAAATCAGAGACTTTGCGGGCGCTGGCGGCCGAACTGCCGGCCGATCGCATCCTGGTCGAAACGGACTCGCCCTATCTTGCGCCCGGCAAGTTCCGGGGCAAACGCAACGAGCCCGCTTATGTGGTCGAGGTCGCCAAAGTGCTGGCCGAGACGCGCGGCGTATCGTTTGACGAGATCTCGCGCCAGACCAGCGAGAACTTCCTCCGCCTGTTCTCGAAGGTGAAAGCTTGAAACCGGGAGCCGCATGACGCTGACGCTGACGATCCTGGGCTGCGGCTCCTCCGCCGGCGTGCCGCGCCCGGCACTGGGCTGGGGCGCCTGCGATCCCAACAATCCCAAGAACCGCCGCCGCCGCTGCTCGCTGCTGGTCGAACGGACCTCCGAGCACGGCACCACGCGCATCGTGATCGACACCTCGCCGGACCTGCGCGAGCAATTGCTCTCGACCAATGTCGATCACATCGACGCGGTGTTCCTGACGCATGAGCATGCCGATCAGACCCACGGCATGGACGATTTGCGTTCGGTCGTGATGCACATGCGCCGTCGTATCCCGACCTATTTCAACCAATCGACGGCCAAGGACATCCTGTCGCGGTTCTCCTATTGCTTCATCGCGCCGGAGGGCAGCGATTATCCGCCGATCCTGACCCGGCATTCGATCGAGGCGGGCGAAAGCCAGACCGTACTGGGGAAGGGCGGCGCCGTGGAGTTGACGGCCTTCCTGGTGCAGCACGGCAACATTCCCGCGCTCGGCTATCGCATCGGGGATGCGGCCTACACGCCCGACCTCAACGACATCCCGCGCGAGAGCTGGGGTGCGCTGGAAAATCTGGACCTCTGGATCGTCGATGGCCTGCGCTACACCAACCATGTCAGCCATTTCAGCATCAACGACGCGCTGTCCTGGATCGAACGGTTCAAGCCGAAGCGCGCGGTCATCACCAACATGACGGCCGACGTCGATTACGAAGTCATCCGGCAATCGCTGCCCGCGGGCGTCGTGCCCGCTTATGACGGGCTGCGGCTGGAAACGCACTGAACCTGCGGTAGAAATTCCCGCCACAAGCGGGCATAGTCCTTGCTTGCACCGGTTGCATCATGTTGATCTAACGTCTGAAAGACAGACGTTGGGCAAGAGCGATATTGAAGAGGATCGGCGGCACGAGATATGTGACCGCCGGGTCGGCTGTATCGCCCACATGTGAGATGGGGATCGCGTGGCAGGGGACGACGTAACGGCAGGGGGACTGGTGCGCCGCGCTCTGGATCTCCTTTATCTCGGGGCAGGCTACGCCGCTGGCGTCTTCCTGGTTGCGATCTTTGCAATCATGATGACGATGTCGGTCGGGCGCCAATTTGCGATCAACATTCCCGCCGGCGATGATTTCGCGTCCTGGTGCATGGCCGCGATGGCGTTCCTCGGCCTGGCCCATACCTTCAAGCGCGGAGAGATGATCCGCGTCGGCCTGCTGCTGGAACGTCTGCACGGGCGGACCAAGCAGATCGCGGAGATCGTGGCGCTCGGGATCGCCACCGCCTTCGTTCTCTATTTCACCCGCTATGCCGTGCAGATGACCTACGATTCTTGGCGCTTCAACGATATGGCGCAGGGCGTCGTCGCGCTTCCGCTCTGGATTCCGCAGCTCGGCTTCGCCGGCGGTCTTGCGATCCTGTCGATCGCGTTGATCGATGAAATGGTCAATGTCGTCGCCGGCAACCGGCCGACCTACGAAAAGGGCTCGCCGGACGAGACGCCGGACGAGTTCATCGAGCGCATCTCGCAAGGCGGCGGAGGTTGACCATGGCCAATCTCGGCATGATCGAGCTGTCGTTCATCCTGCTCGGCGTCATGATCCTGCTGCTGGGAAGCGGCGTCTGGATCGCGGTCTCGCTCGGGCTCGTCGGCTTCGTGGCGATGGCGTTGACCACGAGCCTGCCGCTCGGCGCCGTGCTCGCCACCACCACTTGGAGCGCCAGCGCGTCGTGGACGCTGGCCGCGTTGCCGCTGTTCATCTGGATGGGCGAGATCCTCTTTCGCACCAAATTGTCGGAAGAGATGTTCCGGGGCTTGTCGCCGTGGGTTCAGTGGCTGCCCGGGCGCCTGACCCATGTGAACGTGATCGGGTGCGGCATCTTCGCTGCGGTGTCGGGCTCTTCGGCAGCGACCTGTGCGACGATCGGCAAGATCGCGCTGCCCGAGCTCGACAAGCGCGGCTACGACAAGGGCTTGAGCCTCGGATCGCTCGCAGGCTCCGGCACGCTCGGCCTCCTGATCCCACCCTCGATCCCGATGGTGGTCTACGCGGTCACGGCGAATGTCTCCGTGCTTCAGGTGTTCCTCGGCGGATTTCTGCCGGGTGTGCTCGTGATGGTGCTCTATTCGGGCTACATCATCATCTGGTCGCTGCTCAATCCGAAGAAGATTCCGCCGCGCGATCCTCCGATGCCGTTCCGGCAGAAGCTGCGCGAGTCGGCGAGACTTGCGCCCTGCCTGTTGCTGATCCTGGCGGTCTTCCTCTCGCTCGTGCTCGGCTTCGCGACGGCGACGGAATGCGCCGCATGGGGCGTCGCCGGCGCCCTGCTGCTGGCGTGGTGGAGCGGCACGCTGACGCGCAAGAACTTCCTCGAGAGCATCATGAGCGCGACGCGCCTGACCTGCATGATCATGCTGATCCTGGCAGGCGCAGCCTACACCACGGCTGCGATGGCCTATACGGGCATTCCGGCGGCGCTTGCCACCTGGGTGCAGGGACAGCAGCTCACGCCGGGCATGCTCGCGCTGTATCTGAGCATCATGTACATCATCCTCGGCTGCCTGATCGACGGCATCTCGATGATCGTCCTGACCGCCGTCATCGTGCTGCCGATGGTCAGGCAGGCCGGACTCGACCTGGTCTGGTTCGGCGTCTATCTCATCATCCACGTCGAGATGGCCCAGATCACACCGCCGGTCGGATTCAATCTGTTCGTGCTGCAGAACATGAGCGGGCGCGACACGTTCACCGTTGCGCGCGCAGCGTTTCCGTTCTTCGTCCTGCTGCTCGTTGCCGTGTTCATCATCACGGAATATCCGCAGATCGTCATGTTCTTGCCCAAGCTCGCCTTCCCAGACTGAGCGTACCGGTGTTCAAATTGACTGTGAGGAGAAGCCTGATGATGTCTCGTTTGTTTCGCGCATTCTTGATCGCCGGCGTGATGGTGGCCGCGACGCCCGCTTTGGCCCAGACCAAATGGAATCTGCCGGCAGCGTATCCCGCCGATAATCCGCACTCCGAAAACCTGGTCGCCTTCGCCAAGGACGTCGAAGCCGCCACGTCCGGAAAGCTCCAGATCACGGTTCATCCCGGCGCCTCGCTGTTCAAGGCACCGGACATCAAGCGCGCGGTGATGACCGGGCAGGCGCAGATGGGCGAGGTGCTGCTCTCGATCCACGAGAACGAGGACCCGATCTTCGGCATCGACGTCGTACCGTTCCTGGCGACCAGCTTCCCGGACGCGATGAAACTGTATCAGGCCTCCAAGCCTGCGATCGCCAAGAAGCTCGATGCACAGGGTCTCAAGCTGCTGTTCGTCGTGCCGTGGGCCCCGCAGGGGGTCTATGTCAACAAGCCGCTCGCCACGATCGAAGATATGAAGGGCCTGAAATGGCGGGCCTACAATGTCGGAACCTCGCGCATCGGCGAGCTGGTCGGCGCGCAGTCGGTCACGATCCAGGCCGCGGAATTGCCGCAGGCGCTTGCGACCGGCGTGGTGAATTCCTTCATGTCGTCGGGCGGGACGGGCTACGACGCGAAGGCGTGGGAGTCGCTGAAGTATTTCTATGACGTGCAGGCCTGGATTCCCAAGGACTACACCTTCGTCAACAAGGCCGCGTTCGACGCGCTCGACAAGCCGACCCAGGAGGCCATCCTGAAGGCGGCGGCAACGGCGGAGACCCGCGGCTGGAAGGCCTGGCAGGACAAGAGCACCTGGTACATCGATCAACTCAAGGCCAAAGGCATGACCGTCGAGCCGCCGAGCCCGGCGTTGAAGGCCGGCTTCCAGAAGATCGGCGAACAGCTCACGACCGACTGGCTCAAGAAGGCGGGGGCCGATGGCCAGGCGGTCGTCGACGCCTATAAGAAGATGTGAGGACTGATGTCTTCCGCCCGCCACGTGCTCGTGCGGGCGGAAGACTCTCAGACGATGTTCAGGCCGAGATCGCCTTCACTGATCCCACTTCGTTGCGCAGCAGGAACTTTTGGATCTTGCCCGTGGACGTTTTCGGGATCGGCCCGAACACGACGGCCTTCGGCGTCTTGAAGCCCGACATGTGGTTGCGGCAGAACGCGATGATGTCGGCTTCGCTCGCGCTGGCGCCGTCCTTCAGCTCGACGAAGGCGCAGGGCACCTCGCCCCATTTCGGATCTGGCTTTGCGACCACGGCGGCAAACAGCACGGCCGGATGCTTGTAGAGGATGTCCTCGACTTCGACGGAGGAGATGTTCTCGCCGCCGGAGATGATGATGTCCTTGGAGCGGTCCTTGATGATGACGTAGCCGTGCTCGTCGAGTACGCCGAGATCGCCAGTGTGAAACCAGCCGCCCTCGAACGCTTCCCTGGTCGCCTTCTCGTTCTTGAGATAGCCCTTCATCACGATGTTGCCGCGGAACATGACCTCGCCGATGTTCTCGCCGTCGCGCGGCACCTCTTGCATCGTCTGCGGATCGATGACGGTGACGCCTTCCTCGAGCGGGTAGGGCACGCCCTGCCGGCGCTTCATGCGCGCGCGTTCGGCCGGTGGAAGCTCGTCCCAGCCGGGCTGCTCGGCGCAGACGGAAGCGGGGCCGTAGACCTCGGTCAGGCCGTAGACATGGGTCAGCTTAATGCCGATGCTCTCGGCACCTTCGAGCACCGCGACCGGCGGCGCGGCGCCGGCGATCAGGCCGACGACGCGGCGGGCCGTACCGCCCTTGGGCGCATCGGGTGCGTTGATCAGCGTGTTGTAGACGATCGGCGCGCCGCACATGTGGGTGACGCCGTGCTGCTTGATCAGCTCGAAGATCCTGGTCGGCTCGACCTTGCGCAGGCAGACATTGATGCCGGCGGCCGCCGCGATCGTCCAGGGGAAGCACCAGCCGTTGCAGTGGAACATCGGCAGCGTCCAGAGATAGACCGGATGCTGGCCGAGATTGCCGGCAAGGATGTTGCTGACGGCGTTCAGATACGCGCCGCGATGATGGGTGACGACGCCCTTGGGATTTCCGGTCGTGCCCGAGGTGTAGCTCAGCGCGATCGCGTCCCACTCGTCCTGCGGCGGAATCGCCGTGAACGCAGGATCGCCTTCCGCGACTGCGGCTTCATATTCGATCTCGCCGATGCGCTGTCCGCCCTTGAAGGCGTTGTCGTCGACGTCGACGACGAATGGTTTCGGCCCGCTCATCTGCGCCAGCGCATCGGTGATGACGCCCGAAAATTCGGGATCGACCAGGATGATCTTCGCGCCGCCATGGTCGAGCTGGAATGCGATCGAGGGCGCATCGAGGCGGATGTTCAGCGCGTTGAGAACGGCGCCGGTCATGGGCACGGCAAAATGCGCCTCGTTCATCGCCGGGATGTTCGGCAGCATCGCCGCTACGGTGTCGCCGACGCCGATGCCCTTGCGCGCGAGCCACGACGCAAAGCGCTTGCAGCGCTCATAGGTCTGGGCCCAGGTGAAGCTGCGGCCCTCATAGACCGTGCTGACATGATCGGGATAGACGGCGGCGCTGCGCGCGAGGAAGCTTAAGGGGCTCAGCGGCACGTAATTGGCAGGCGTCTTGTCGAGGCCGATATTGTACTGGTTCTGCCGCTCACTCATCGACACCCTCCGTCAAACGCCTCAAAGGAATCCGATCGAGATCCACGGGAAGATCGCGACGATGATCAATCCCACCAGCAGCGCCAGCAGATAGCCCCAGATCGGGCGGATGCCCTCGGCCGGATCGACGCGTCCGATGGCGCAGGCAGCATAATAGCCGACACCGAAGGGCGGGGCGAATAGTCCGATGCCCATGGCGAGAATGATCACCATGGCGTAGTGCACCTCGTGCACGCCGACGGCCCGGGCGATCGGAAACAGCAGTGGGCCGAACAGCACGATCGCCGGGATGCCCTCCAGCACGCTGCCGAGGATGGTGAAGGCCAGGATCGAGACGGCGATGAAGGTCGCCGCTCCCCCGGGCAATCCGGTCATGGCCGCTGCGAGCGAGCGCGAGAAGCCTGATTGCGTCAGGCCCCAGGCCATGCCGGTCGCCGTGCCGATGATCAGCAGGATGGCGCCCGACAGCGCCGCGGTCTCGACCAGCATCGGGAACAGACGCGACCAGTCGAAGCGGCGGTAGACGAGGAGGCCGACCAGGGCGCCATAGACGATGCCGATGGTGGAGACCTCGGTCGCGGTCGCGATGCCCTCGACCACGGCGTAGCGGATCACGAAGGGCAGCGCGAGCGCGGGCAGGGCGATGACGAAGGTCTTGCCGATCTCGCCACCGCTGGCGCGGCGCACGTGACTCATGTCCTCGTGGCGGTAGCGCCACCATACCAGCATGCAGAGCGTGATCGCGAGCACGACGCCGGGCAGCAGGCCGCCGGTGAACAGGGCGGCGATCGAGACGCCCGTCACCGAGCCGATCGTGATCAGCACGAGGCTCGGCGGAATGGTTTCGGTTTGGGCTCCGGTGGCCGCCAGCAGCGCGACGAGATCGCCGGGCTTGGCGCCGCGCTGCTTCATCTCCGGAAACAGCACGGGCGCAACGGCCGCCATGTCCGCGGCCTTGGCGCCGGATATGCCCGAGACCAGGTACATGGCGCCGACCAGCACATAATGCAGGCCGCCGCGGACATGGCCGAGCAGGCTCGCCAGGAACGCCACCATGGCCCGCGCCATGCCGGTCATCTCGATCAGGAGCCCCAGGAACACGAACAGCGGCACCGAGAGCAGGATGAGGTGGCTCATGCCCTCGTCCATCCGCCCGACCAGCACCATGACCGGCGTGCGCGTGGTCAGCGCGAGATAGCCGAAGATCGCAAGGCCGAAGCCGAAGGCAATGGGAACGCCGGCGAAGACGCAGAAGCCGGCGACGCCGACGAAGAAGATGACGAGGTTGAGATTGCCGAGCGGCCGCAGCAACGGCTCCGCCAGCCAGAACAGGCCGATGATGACGGCAACGCTGACGACGGCGGCTGCGACCATCCGGTAATCGGCCGCGCGCAGCAGCCGCAGCAAGGCAAAGACCGCCATCAGCCCGATTCCGGCCGGCAGCGCGGCGGCGCGCCACATATTGGAGATCTGCAGCGCCGGCGTCGTGATGTAGCTTTCCTCATAGGCGTAGTCGCAGGCGGGCCAGACGATCAGGATCAGGAACGCCAGCGCCGCCGAGGTCGCGACCAGATCGAGATAGGCCCGCATGGCAGGCGTGGCGCTGGCGACGATCGCGGTCATACGCATGTGCTCGGAGCGGCGGAACGCAACCGCCGCGCCCAGCATGGCGAGCCACAGGAACAGGATCGAGGCGAGCTCGTCCGACCAGATCAGCGGCCGGTGCAGGCCGTAGCGCGCGACTACGCCGGCAAACAGGATCACGATCTCGGCGACGACCAGGATCGCCGCCGGGATTTCGACGACGAGACCGAGCGCGCGCTCGAGCGAAGCCAGCAAGGAAGGTCGGCGAGGGGACTGAAACGCCGCCTCGCCCACCACTCCGGTCACCTCGACCTCGACGTGAGCCATGATGGCCCCAACGCGTTACGACAGCTTGCCGACGGCCTTTTCCAGGAGGTCCCAGGCCTGATCGCCATACTTGCCCTTCCACTCGGCATAGAAGCCGGCGGTCCGCAGCTTGTCGCGGAACGGCGCGACCGTGGGCTGATTGAAGGTCAGGCCCTTGGCCGCGAGCTCCTGCTGCAGATTGGCATTGAGCTTGGCGGTGTCCTCACGCTCCTTGACGGCAGCGGCATTGATGTTCTTGGCGACGACGGTACGCACGTCCTGCGGCAGCTTCTCCCAGGCGCGGCGGTTGGCCAGGAACCAGAAGCCGTCCCACATGTGGTTGGTCAGCGAGCAGTACTTCTGCACCTCGTAGAGCTTGGCAGTCGAGATGATCGCCAGCGGGTTCTCCTGGCCTTCGACAATCTTGGTCTGGAGCGCCGAATAGACCTCGCTGAAATTGATCGAGGCCGGCGCCGCGTCGAACGCCTTGAACATCGAGGTCCACAGCGGCGACACCGGCACGCGGATCTTGAAGCCCTTGAGGTCATCAGGCCCGGTGACCGGCTTGCTCGACGAGGTGGTCTGGCGGAAGCCGTTGTCCCAGATCTTGTCCATGACCTCGAGGCCGGCCTTCTTGATCTCGCCGCGGACATGGGCGCCGAGGTCGCCGTCCATGGCCTTCCAGACCGTGTCGTAGTCCGGGAACGCGAAGCCGATGCCGTTGATGGAGGCCGCCGGCACCAGGGTCGACAGGATCAGGCCCGACAGCGTGAAGAACTCGACGCCGCCGGAGCGGATCTGGCTCAGCATGTCGGTGTCGGACCCGAGTTGGTTGTTCGGGAAGATCTGGAGGTCGAACTTGCCGTTGGTCTCGGTCTTGATCGCCGCCGCCATCTCCTTGGCGCGTACGTTCAGCGGATGGGTGTCCGGCAGGTTATTGGCGTATTTGTAGGTGAACTCGGCGCTCTGGGCGCGGGCCACATGGGGCGCACCGATGCCGCCCAGGACCGCGGTCGCGGCGGAGGCCTTGAGAAGCGTGCGTCGGGAAAAACTCATGGGTCTGCTTCCTCGGAAGTTTGTTGTTGTTCTGAGACGCAAACCTATACGGACGGAAGGCCTGAAGGTCATCTGCGATCTCGCGAGGCCTCGCTTATTGCAGCCGGACAAGGTCACGGCAATATCGGCTTTCGCAGAGATGGGCCGGATTCAAAATCTGAAAAACAACCCCATGCACAGTAGCCGTCGAGAAACCGGGGCGGCGTCGAGGTCCGGACTGAAAATCGCGCTTCGGCGAAGGTGCGGTGACAGGAATTCCGTCTAAATAACTGATCTGATTGTATATCAAGATATTCCATAATATACCTTATGCGAATTATGGATTAGGCTATAGCCGCTTGCGACCTGCCAGTCGGATCTCGCCTGAACTGAGCCCCTGTCGCCAAACCTGTGCGTCTGTTCCGCCGGCGAAGGACGTGCGGCCACTGCCCCGGCCGTGCGGCTATGCGGTTCTGGAGTGCAGCAGCGCGTCACTCCGCCGAAAGCGATCGCAGCCAGGCCAGCCGTGAGATCGCGCGCTCGGCAAGTTGCTGCAGGCTTTCCAGGTGTGCCGCGTCGCTCGACCGCTCGGCGCCGTCGAGGTAGCCGTCGACCAGCGCTTCGGCGATCTCCAGCGGACCTTTGTGCTCCATGGATGCCGGATAGCTCCCGAGGCCCACGGTGGCGTCGGCCATCTCGATCGTCTGCTGGCGAATGTCCCGGGTCCGGATTGCTGCTGGCCCGCTCAGGCGTTGTTCCATGTCGCCGAGCTGCATGACCAGGCGAAGCTCGAGCCTTTGCGCATCAATTTGCCGCAGAGGCACGGACGATGCCTCGGCGCCGCTCCGTTCGTGCTCGCGATGATAGGCACGGCGCCTCTCCTTCCGCAGCGTGGCGACATGGCCGAGCTCTTCCTTGGCCATCGCCTCGGACGCCTTCTTGATATCGGGATCATCGGAGTAGGCGGCGAGATAGGACCAGAACGCAAAGGCGCGCTCCTCGTTGCGGACCGCCATCGCAAGCGCGCGGTACGGCGTCATCAAGCGCGACGTTCTCACCTGGGCGGCAGCTTCCGGATCGAGCGTCTCCGGCGCCTCCCAGCGCACCAGAGCTGAATCCGGGCTCTTGCCGCGCCGCGATTGCGACCAGCGTGTGACGCTGTCGACATGCTCGCGCTCGGCGGCCGCGAGCTTCGTGAACACGTCAGCGAGATCATCCTTGCCCTGCCCGCGCATGTCTTCAGCAAGAGCATCATACCTTTTGGCTGCCTCCTGCTCCATTGCATGCGCTAGCGCAAAGAGTTCATCGAGCGATTGCAATACACCTGCGGGCTCAGCGCTCAGCAATGAAGTGCGCAGGAATGGCATGGCAAGGACTCCAAATGCAGGCTTCTGATTCAGCTCAGCGCGAATACAAATATTTTTGCTGGCCTTGACAGACGTGGGCACGCGCGATGACTTTGACACGTCAGCGACGACAAATCATCGAAGAAGAATCTCAAGGCCCGCGCGTCCCGGTGGGTCGCGCAGATCGCATTTGAATCGATATGTTGAAGCGACCGGATGACGATACCGCCTTCACAAGGCGTGCAGCGCTAGCGCTTGCGGGCTTGCTGCTGATGTGTCTGGCGTACATCTCGCCCGCGTTCGCCGCTGGTGACTTACCAACATACCTGCCGAAGATTACGCCTGCCGAGTTTTTCCCGGATGCGGATCGTTTCGGCCCGCCGCAAGGCGATCCGCCCATCGTACCAGTGTACCGCGGCGACCAGCTCCAGGGATTCGTTTTCCTCAACTCCGATTTCGCGAACTCAGTCGGGTACTCGGGCAAACCGATTCACTTGCTGGCCGGGATCGATCCGAAAGGCGTCATCACCGGCATCAAGCTCGTCGATCACAAGGAGCCGATCGTGCTGGTCGGCATCCCGGAGGCGCGCATCGTCGCCGCCATGAACTCCCTGATCGGCAAGGACATGAAGCCGGTCGCAAGTGGTGCCGAGAAACCGCCGCAGGTCGACATCGTGAGCGGCGCGACCGTCACCGTGCTGGTGATGGGCGACAGTGTCGTCCGCGCGGCGTCAAAGCTCATTCGGAGCGGTCGCGTCGGTGGCGGTGACGGCGCGGCGGCTTCGGCGTCCCTTCCCCCTGTCATCAAGACGCTCGATCTCGAGCGCAGTGAAGTGCGCGACTGGGAGAGTCTCGTCGGCGATGGCTCGGTGCGCCGGCTTCATCTCGGCATCGGCGATATCAACGAAGCCTTTGCGAAGTCCGGCAGCGCCGCGGCGGGCCAGTATCCCGAACCGGGTGACGCGAGCGATACCTTCATCGAGCTCTACGTGGCGCTCGTGACCGCGCCCACGATCGGCCGCAGCCTGCTTGGCGCCGACGGCTATCAGCGGCTGAAGGACAGCCTGAAGCCCGGGCAGCAGGCCATCGTCGTTGCCGGCAACGGCCCCTACTCCTTCAAGGGTTCAGCCTACGTCCGCGGCGGTATCTTCGATCGCATCGAAATCCTGCAGGAAGGCAACAGCACCCGCTTCCGCGACCGCAACCACACCCGTCTCGGCGCACTGGACGCGGTCGGCGCGCCCGAGTTCAGGGAAATCGGCCTGTTCGTCACCCCGCCTGAGTTCACCCTGGATCCGACGCAGCCGTGGCAGCTTCAATTGCTGGTGCAACGCAGCCTCGGCGGCCGCGACAAGGCGTTCCTGACTTTCGATCTCGGCTACACCCTGCCCGACAGTTATATACGCCGCGAGCAGCGTGCGGTGACGGTACCGGAGAGCGCGGCGCCTCCGGCCTCGCAGCAGGCCACCGCTGCGGCCGCCCCGCCCCCGGATGCAGACGAGCCGTTGTGGATGCGGATCTGGCGGTCGAGCACCGTCTCGATCGGCATCACCGCGTTCATGCTGGCCACCCTCACCGGTATCTTCTTCTTCCAGAATCTGCTCGTGCGCCGCCCAGTGTTCTACACCTGGGTGCGGCGGGGCTATCTCGCCCTCGTTCTGGTCTGGCTTGGCTGGTACGCCAACGCGCAGCTCTCCGTGGTCAACGTCGTCACCTTTACCAATGCGCTGGTGACGGGCTTCCGCTGGGAATTTTTCCTCGCCGCTCCGCTGATCTTCATTCTGTGGGCTGCAACGGCCGGCGGGCTTCTGTTCTGGGGCCGCGGCCCATTTTGCGGCTGGCTGTGTCCCTTTGGCGCGCTCCAGGAGCTCACCAACGCGGCCGCGAAATGGCTGAAGGTGCCGCAGATAACGGTGCCGTGGGGGCTGCACGAACGTCTATGGCCGATCAAGTACATCATCTTCCTCGGTCTGTTCGGCCTGTCGCTCTATTCGGTCGAGATGGCCGAGCGGTTCGCCGAGGTCGAACCGTTCAAGACCGCGATCATCCTGAAGTTTTCGCGAAGCTGGCCGTTCGTGGCCTACGCAGTAGCCCTGCTCGTCATCGGCCTCTTCATCGAACGCTTCTTCTGCCGCTACCTCTGCCCGCTCGGCGCCGCGCTCGCGATCCCCGGCCGCATCAGGACGTTCGAATGGCTCCGCCGCTGGGAAGAATGCGGGTCACCCTGCCAACGCTGCGCCAAGGAATGTCCGGTGCAGTCGATCCATCCCGAGGGGCACATCAACGTCAATGAGTGCATCTACTGCATGCATTGCCAGGAACTCTATTACGACGATCACCGCTGCCCGCACATGATCCAGGTGCGGCTCAAGCGCGAGAAGTTCGCGGCGATGTCCTCGCCCGCGATGCGCTCAGGCGGCAAGGGTCCCGCGACCGTCATCACCGCCGGCGGCAAACCTGTCGGCGCTTCATCCGTCATCTCTCCACCACCAAACTGAACTGGAAGCCGAGGAGGCAATCATGAGCGAAAACGAAAAAGCAAAGGGCGTCAGCCGACGAACTGTGCTGGGAACGACGGCGGCCGCAGCGGGCGTGGGCCTGGCTGGCGGAGCGGCGATGAAGGACGGCGGTTTCGTCTCGTCTGCGGATGCGCAGACCAAGGCGGCTGCACCGAAGGCCCCTCCTGCCCGGTCGGCCGTGCTGAAGACCGAGGTCGCGCCCGGCGAGCTCGACGAATATTACGTGTTCTTCTCGAGCGGCCAGTCCGGCGAGATGCGCATCGTCGGCCTTCCGTCGATGCGCGAATTGATGCGTGTTCCGGTGTTCAACCGCTGCAGCGCGACCGGCTGGGGCCAGACCAATGAAAGCCTCAAGGTTCTGACCGAGGGGCTGCAGCCCGCGACCCGCGAATTCCTCAAGGATCGCGGCGGCACCTACATGAACGGCGACCTCCACCACCCCCATATTTCGTTCACGGACGGCACCTATGACGGGCGCTACGCCTTCATGAACGACAAGGCCAACAGCCGCGTCGCGCGGGTGCGGCTCGACGTGATGAAGTGCGACAAGGTCATCGAGCTGCCGAACCAGCATACGGTGCACGGTTTGAGGGTGCAGAAATATCCTCGGACCGGTTATGTGTTCGCCAATGGCGAAGATGGAGTGCCGCTGCCGAACGACGGCAAGATCCTCAACGACTCCAAACAATATCGCTCCATCTTCAGTGCGATCGACGGCGACACCATGAAGGTGGCCTGGCAGGTGATCGTCAGCGGCAACCTCGACAACGTCGACGCCGACTATCAAGGCAAGTACGCCTTCGCGACCTGCTACAACGGCGAGGAAGGCGTCACGCTGGCCGAGATGACCGCCAGCGAGCAGGACTGGGTCGTGCTCTTCAACCTCAAGCGGATCGAAGAGGCCGTGAAGAAGGGCGACTTCAAGGAAATGAACGGCGTGCCCGTGATCGACGGACGCAAGGGCTCGCCCTACACGCGTTACGTCCCGGTCTCGAACAATCCGCACGGCATGAACACGGCTCCGGACGGCATCCATATCGTGGCGGCCGGAAAGCTCTCGCCCACCGTGACGGTGATGGACGTGCGCCTGTTCGACCAGTTGTTCGACGACAAGATCAAGCCGCGCGACGTCGTCGTCGCAGAGCCGGAGCTTGGCCTCGGCCCGCTGCACACCGCCTATGACGGCAAGGGCAACGCCTACACCACCCTGTTCCTCGACAGCCAGGTCTGCAAGTGGAACATCGACCTCGCCAAGCGGGCTTTCAAGGGCGAGAAGGTCAATCCCATCATCCAGAAGCTCGACGTGCATTATCAGCCGGGCCACAACCATACCTCGATGGGGCAGACCAAGGAGGCGGATGGAAAATGGCTCATCTCGCTGAACAAGTTCTCGAAGGACCGCTTCCTGAACGTCGGACCGCTCAAGCCGGAGAACGATCAGCTGATCGACATTTCGGGCGATCAGATGAAGCTCGTGCATGACGGCCCGAGCTTCGCCGAGCCGCACGACGCGACCATCGTCCACCGCTCCAAGATCAACCCGATCTCGATCTGGGATCGCGCGGATCCGATGTTTGCCGATGCGGTCAAGCAGGCCAAGGCGGACGGCATCAATCTCGAAGGGGATTCGAAGGTCATTCGCGACGGCAACAAGGTGCGCGTCTACATGACGTCGACCGCGCCGGCGTTTGGTCTGGAGGAATTCCAGGTCAAGCAAGGTGATGAGGTCACCGTCTTCATCACGAATATCGACGCGGTCGAGGACCTCACGCACGGCTTCTGCATCGTGAATTACGGCATCCAGATGGAGGTGGCGCCGATGGCGACCGCGTCCGTCTCGTTCACGGCGAACAAGCCCGGAGTTTACTGGTACTATTGCTCCTGGTTCTGCCACGCCATGCACATGGAGATGAAGGGCCGGATGTTCGTCGAACCGAAATCGGTTTGAAGTCGGTCTGATCGGAGCGACCTCGTGGGTCTGTTGTTACGCATGTTTCCGGCGGCGCTGGTCGCCGCCGGACTGTCCGGCTTCGCTGATGCGGAGACATTCACGGCTGCGCCCGGGCGGCCGCTGCAAGCGGTGCTGGATGGCGCGCGCGCCGGCGACGTCATCGAGCTTGCTCCCGGCGAATATCACGGCTCGATCCGGATCGACCGTCCCCTGGAGCTGGTCGGGAGCCGAGGCGCGGTGCTCGACGGCGACGGCTCCGGCAACGTCATCACCGTCAGCGCGCCCGACGTCATAATCCGCGGCGTGACCATCCGGGCATCCGGCCGCGACCTGCAGGAGATGAATTCCGGGATCTTCCTGCAAAAGACCGCCGAGCGCGCCAAGATCGAGGACAACCACCTGGTGGGAAACCTGTTCGGCGTCTACGTGCACGGCGCCAGGGGCTCCCGGGTCGTTCGCAACGAGATCGAGGGACTGCGCGGCGGGCGTCTCAGCGAGGCAGGCAACGGCATCTCGCTGTGGAATGCGCCCGACGTCACCATCGCGAACAACATGTTTCGCTATGGCCGCGACGGCATCTTCTCGATCTCCAGCAGCAAGGACCGCTTCATCAACAATCGCTTCGAGCAGGTTCGTTTCGCCGTCCACTACATGTACACCAACGACAGCGAGATCAGCGGCAACGTTTCGATCGGCAACCATGTCGGTTATGCCATCATGTATTCGAACCGTCTGGTGATCCGCGGCAACTCCTCCGATCACGATCGCGACTATGGGATGCTCTTCAACTACGCGAACTATGCCCAGATCGAGGACAACCGGGTCACGGGCGGCCCGCTCGGCTCGATGACACAGAGGGCGGAGGACGGTCCCGCCGACGAGCGAGGCATGCTTCCGCAGCAGGCCCGCGAGACCACTCTCAAGAGTGGTCCGGAGAAATGCGTGTTCATCTACAACACCAATCACAACAAATTCCGCAACAACTGGTTCGAGCGCTGCGCCATCGGCGTGCACTTCACGGCCGGCTCCGAAGGCAACGAAATCACCGGCAACGCCTTCGTCAGCAACGCCAACCAGGTGAAATATGTCGGCACCCGGCACCTCGACTGGTCGACCGGGGGGCGCGGCAACTACTGGAGCGACAATCCAGCATTCGACCTCAATGGCGATGGAATCGCCGACACGGCGTACCGGCCAAACGATCTCATCGATCGCGTGCTGTGGACGGCGCCGGCTGCGAAGGTCCTGATCAACAGCCCCGCCGTCCAGGTGATCCGCTGGGCGCAGGCACAGTTTCCCGCGCTGCTGCCGGGCGGCGTGGTCGACAGCCATCCGCTGGTGTCGCCGCCGCGGACCCCGGTGAAGGAAACACGATGACCAGCACGGTACGTGTCAGCGACGTCACCAAGGTGTTTGGCCGGCTCGAGGCCGTGCGCGGTGCGTCGTTCACGCTTGGCCAGGGCGAGTTGGTCGCCTTGATCGGGCACAACGGCGCCGGCAAGACCACGCTCATGAAGCTCATGCTCGGATTGATCCGTCCGACCAGCGGCGCCATCGAGGTTCTCGGAGACAATCCCGCCGCCGGCGAATTCGCAGGCCGACGGCAGCTCGGCTACCTGCCGGAAAACGTCTCCTTCGACCCTGCCCTGACCGGCCGCGAGACACAGGCCTTCTACGCCAGGCTGAAGCGAGAGCCGGTTGCCAAGGCGCTGGAGCTGCTCGACGCGGTCGGACTGGGGGCCGCCAGCCGCCGCCGGGTCAACACCTACTCGAAGGGCATGCGTCAGCGGCTGGGGCTCGCGCAGGCGCTGCTTGGCGAGCCGCGCGTGCTGCTGCTGGACGAGCCGACCACCGGTCTTGATCCGGAGCTGCGGCAGACCTTCTACGACATCATCGCGCGGCTCGCGGCTCGCGGCGCGACCGTGCTGCTGTCGTCGCATGCGCTGACCGAGCTCGAGGAGCGCGCCGGCCGGGTCATCATCATGAACCGCGGCATCAAGGTCGCGGACGGATCGATCGACGAGCTGCGTCGCCTCGCCCGCCTGCCCACCCGGATCCGCCTCAAGGTGGCTGGCCTCGCCCCGAGCGAGATGCCGCCCTGGGCGCCCAACGACGCGGCCTGCCGCCGTCTGAATGGCCACATCGTCGAGATCGACGCCGCGCCGGAGCGGAAGATCGAGCTTCTGCATCGCGCGACGGCCGCCGGCAATTCGGTCGAGGACGTCGACGTGGTCCCGCCCACACTCGACGAGCTCTATGCTCATTTCCTCCGGCAATCGGAGCAGGCGCCATGAATGTCCTGATCATCGCCGCCAAGGAAATCCACCAGGCCATCCGCAATCGCTGGGTGCTTGCCGCAACGCTCCTGCTCGCCGGGCTTGCGCTGTCGCTGACCTTTCTCGGCAGCGCGCCGACCGGGAATGTCGGCGTTCGCACCCTGGACGTGGTCGTCGTCAGCCTGTCGAGCCTGACGATCTTTCTCGTTCCGCTCATCGCGCTTCTGATTTCCCATGATGCCATCGTCGGCGAGATGGAACGCGGGACGATGCTGTTGCTGCTGAGCTATCCGGTCGCGCGATGGCAGGTGCTGCTCGGCAAGTTCTTAGGGCACCTCGCCGTCCTCGCCTTTGCGACCTGCCTCGGCTACGGCGCGGCGGTCGGAGCGCTGGCGGCGACGGGCAGCCAGATCGATAGCGACAGTTTTCTGGCGTTCGCGGCGATGGTGGGTTCCTCGGTGCTGCTCGGCGCCGCTTTCGTCGCCAACGGATATCTGATCAGCGCGCTCGTGCGCGACCGCGGCACCGCGGCCGGAATCTGCATCGGATTATGGCTGCTGCTGGTGCTGATCTACGACATGGCGCTACTGGGCGTGCTTGCGCTCGATCAGGGACGCAGCATCTCGGGAAGCGTGCTCAACGCCATGCTGCTGTCGAATCCGACCGACGCCTACCGGCTGATCAACCTGACCGGGTTTGCCAATGTCAGCACCTTCGCCGGCATGGCTGGCCTTGCCCAAACCACGTCCTTGACGATACCGGTCCTTCTGACCGCCCTGCTCTGCTGGACGCTGCTGCCGCTGGGGCTGGCCGCGCTCGCCTTCTCGCGGAGGGAGCTATGAGGCGCCGAACGATCCTCCTCGCCTTGCTCGTGCCGCTCGCGCTCGCGGGCTGCAACGAGAAGCAGGCCGCGAAGATCCCGCCGCCGCATCGGATGACCGCGGAAGACATCGGCCATTACTGCGGCATGAACGTGCTCGAGCACCCGGGACCGAAGGGCCATATCTTCGCCGCGAGCCTCATGGAGCCCGTGTGGTTCTCGTCCGTGCGGGACACAATCGCCTTCACCATGCTGCCGGACGAGCCCAAGGACATTCAGGCGATCTACGTGTCCGACATGGGCAAGGCGCCGGACTGGGACAAGCCCGGCGCCGACAACTGGATCGAGGCGCGCAAGGCGCTGTACGTGATCGAGAGCCGGGTCAAAAGTGGCATGGGCGGCGACGAGGTCGTTCCGTTCTCGGACCGGGCGGCGGCGGAGAAGTTCGCCGGAGAAAACGGCGGCAGGATCGTCGGCTTCGACGAGGTGCCCCGGGACTATGTCTTGACGTCGGCGAATGCCGCCGGCGCCGCTGCGGCCGACGAAGCGGCCGAAGCCCCGCCGGGCGAACGATCGAGGAGGACGCCATGACGCGAACACTGACGCGCCGACGCTTCATCCGGATCAGCGCCGCAGCGGCAGGTCTCGGCGCGCTGTCTCCAGGACACCCCGCTCGTGCAGAGGTCGCGCCGGTGGCCTGGCGTGGCACGATGCTGGGCGCGGTGGCCACGATGGAGATCCACGACGAAGACCGCAGCCGGGCGGAGCGGCTGATCTCGCTGGCCTGCGCCGAGGCGCGGCGGCTCGAGCGGCTGTTCAGCCTTTACCTGAACGATTCCGCCCTGGTCGCGCTGAACCGGACCGGGGTCCTGATCGATCCCGCCGCCGAAATGGTCGATCTGCTATCGACCTCGCAGCACTATTCCACGCTGACGGGCGGTCTCTTCGATGTCACGGTGCAGCCGCTGTGGGATCTCTACGCCAGCCATTTCGCGCGAGATGACGCGGACCCGGCCGGTCCTGCGGCAGCCGCGATCGAGGCCGCGCTCGCGCGCATCGGCAGCAGTCGGCTGTCGATCAACCGCGACCGGATCGTGATGCCCAAGGGCATGACCGTCACCCTGAACGGGATCGCGCAAGGCTACGTCACGGACAAGGTGGTCGACCTGCTGCGTGCGCACGGCATCTCTCGCAGCCTGGTCGACATGGGCGAGGCCCGCGCGATCGGCGCGCGTCCGGACGGACGGCCCTGGGAGATCGGCATCGCCGATCCCGACATTGTGGGCCGCACGAAGACGGTGCTGCCGATCGTCGACCGCGCCGTGTCCACCTCGGGCGGCTACGGCTGCCAGTTCGATTCCAGGGAGCGCTTCAACCATTTGTTCGATCCCCGATCGGGCGGCTGCGCCCACCGCTATCGCAGCGTGACGACCGTATCCCGCAGCGCCACCGCCGCGGATGCATTGTCGACGGCGTTCAGTCTGATGTCGGAAGATAAGATTCGATCGCTCTTGCCGCATGTCGACATCGACCGTGTGCATCTGATCGATGGGGCCGGTCAATCGGTCGAATTGTCGGCGTAACCTGCGCGCTACTGCAGTGGCAGCAGCTCCAACTGGCTCTGCGCCTTCTTGACCGCCGCTGCGTACCAGCTCTGGCTCGGCGCTTCCTTGGCGAAGCATTTCGTGTAGGCGTCCATGGCCTGATCCTCGCGGGCCATGTCGCCGCGCGGGTCCTTCTTGTTGACGGGTTTCGCCATCATCTGCTTCCACACGCGCTCGCAGGCCGGGATTTCAGCCGTCTTCACGGCGTTCGATGTGGCGAGGAAGTAGACCTTGTCGCCCTTGGTCGCGACGACGTCGATTTCATCCGGCGGTCCCTTGAGCCCGCCATTGCCGCGCACGCCGAGCACGGCGACCACGGCACTTGCGGATGCTGGCTTTGTGATCGGCAGCTCGGCATATTTGGCGAAGGCGGCGTCCTGGATCGCCTGATAATAGAAGCGGTCGGACTTGAACGCGGCGCCGCTCTCCTGCGGCATGCCGTCCTCGCGATGCTCGCGCAGCCAGTGCGCCAGAAGCGTGCTCGTGGTTACGACGGCTTGGGTCTTGTAGCCTTCCGAGGCGAAACTGAGCCCGTCGAGATGGCCGAAGCCGATATCACTCTTGAACAGCGTATCGACGTTCGACTTGCCCTCTGCCGGAAGCCCCTTGATCGTGACCGGTCCCACCAGGCCGCGCAATGCGCCTGCAAGCTCCTTCAGGGCGGCGTCATGCTGCTTGTAGATCTCGTCGCTCTCCTTGGCACTCGAGAATTTTGCGATGTAGCGATCGCGCAGGTCGAGATAGTGCTGCTCGGGCGTGGCCGCATGGACGGGCGTCGCCAGGACGAGCAGGCAGAGCAAGGCAAGCGATTTCATTCGATGTCCGCGGACTGGGAGCGATCTCCAGTCTTTGTGCCGCCTAAAGGCGTGAAGGTTCATCCGCAACGACCGTGCGGGGAGCCCTACTCCGCCGGCGTCAGCTGCCGATCCAGGCGCATGGCCGCGGTCTCGCGCACGCGGACCCGGGCGCGGCGTTTGCGCCACCAGATCACGACGCCGGTCACCGAGAGTGCGGCGACCACGAGCCCCATGATCGAGATCAGGATGCGGCCGAACAGTCCGACGATGCGGCCCGAATGCAGCGGAAATTGTGCCTGGACGAAGATGTCGGCGGCGGTGCCGACCCAGGGCAGACGCTCGCCGATCGGGCGGCCATCCTCGCTGTCGTAATAGAGCTGGGCCGGGCCGACGCCGCCGGCGCCGTGGTCGTCGCCGGGGTGGAAGAAGGCGGCGGCATAGACGCCATGGGCCGGGCCGTAATTGACCGAGCCGACCGGGATCGTCCACCCTCGCGCCTTGCCGTCGGCGGCGGCGCGGGCGGCGATGTCGGCGAAGGTGACCTTGGGCTCGATGGGATCGTCGAGATCGCGATACGGCCGCTGCTCATAGGGTGTCGGCGTGTAGTTCGACACCATCTTCATCAGCGGCGAGAACACCTCGAAATAGAGGTTCAGCGAGAACGCGGTGAAGGCGATGATGAAGAGCACGCCCCAGGTCCAGAGACTGAAGGCGCGGTGGATGTCGAAATTGATCCGGTAGGCGCTGCCGGAGGTCTTGATGGTCCAGGCCGGCGCCCATCGCGCCCAGAAGCCGCGATCGAGCTGGCGTGTGACGGCTGGCGCTCGCGCGGCCTTGGCCCGTCTGCGCGAGGGCAGCGTCAGATAGAAGCCGACGAAACAATCGATGGTCCAGATGATGGCGATCACGCCGAGCACGCGCATGCCCCAGCGATCGCTGCCCCAGAACTCCGGAATGTGCATCGTGTAGTGCAGCTTGTAGAGAAACGAGACGAAATTCTCCCGTGTGACCGGCCAGACCGCGCCCCAATAGCGCCGGCCCAGCTCCGCGCCGGTGTTGGGATCGAGGAAGACCTGATTGTAGTCGAGGGCGTAGCGCTTGCCGGTCGCGGGATCGATCCGCGGCATGACGAAGAACCACAGCGAATGGCCCTCCTCCGGCGTCATGAAGAGGTAGACGACGCGCGCGCGGGGATCGCGCTGCTCGATCATCTTGGCGAGCTCGATCGAGGGAATCGCCGGGCCTTTGGTCGAGACGTCGAACAGATGGCTGTTCAGGACGTCGTCGATCTCGTGATCCCAGGAGATGATCGCGCCGGTGATGCCGGAGAAGAACAGGAATCCGGCCGTGAGCAGTCCCGCCCAGCGATGCAGCTTGCCGAATATCGCTCTCATCGTCTTGCACTCTCATCCAGCAGGTCCGGCTCGCCATCGCCGGACCGTCTTCGATTTCACCAGCGATAAGTCAGCTTGCCGATGGCTTTCCGTCCCTCGGCATACATGCAGCCCGAAAGGCCGTAGCACGCCGCGACATAGCGCGTGTCCGCAAGATTGGTGACGTTCAGCGACAGCCGCCAATTGTCACGGGTATAGGCAAGAAGCGCATCCAGCACTGTGGCCGATCCCACCTTGAACGTATTGGCATCATCGCCCCAGGTCGCGCCGACATAGCGAACGCCGCCGCCGAACTGCAAGCCCGCCAGCATGCCGTTCTGAAGCGTGTAGTCGCTCCACAGCGAGGCGCGGTTGAGCGGCACGGTGACCGGCGCCTTGCCGACATTGACCGGATCTTGCGTGACCATGGCATCGATATAGGCGTAGGCCGCCCGCAGGTTCCAGCCGTCGGCGAGCGACATCGAGCCTTCGAGCTCGATACCGCGCGACTTCACCTGCCCGATCTGTTCGTAAAAGGTGGTTGCAGGAACGTACACAGCGACGTTGTCACGCGTCAGGTCGAAGGCGGCGAAGGTGAACAGCGCATTCCAGCCGAGCGGTTGATACTTGACGCCCACCTCGTACTGCACGCCGGTCTCGGGATCGAGCATCTGTCCGGACGGGCTGGTCGCGAGCTGCGGCAGAAACGACTCGGAATAGCTGAAATAGGGCGCGATGCCGTTGTCGAAATTGTACATCACGGCAGCGCGGCCGGTGAAGGCCGAGGCGTCCTTCGAGGTCGACGTGTCGGCCGGGGGCAGATTGGTGTCGAGCTGCGTCGTCACGAAGTCCTGGCGGCCGCCGAGCTGGAACGACAGCCGGCCGAGCTTGATCTGGTCCTGCGCATAGAGGCCGAGCTGCGACTGCTTGATGCCTTTGTTGTCGTACATGCCGCCGAGAGCCCAGTCGTAGCTGTAGACCGGGTTGAAGACGTTGATCTCCGGCGCCGAGGTCGTGACGGCAAAGGCCGTATCCCGAAACGAGGTGTTGCGATAGTCGAGCCCGACCAGCGTGGTATGGCTGAGGATGCCGGTATTGAACTTGCCCTGGAGCTGATTGTCCACCGCGAAGGAGTTGATGTACGAGTTGCTGTAGCTGCCGAAACGCCCGAGCTGCCCCGCCGCCTCGTCGGTGTATCCGGTGCCGTAGAAAGTCTTTTCCTCGTTGTGCTGATAGGCGTAGCGCAGGTTCTGCCGGAACGTGATGTTGTCGGTGAAATTGTGCGACAGCTGATAGCCGGCGGTCGCGATCTCGGTGTTGAACGCGTTGAAGCTCGGCACGCCCGCGAAGAACGAGACCGGGATGGTGCGGCCGTTGTTCGGCCACACCGTGCCCGAGGCCGGCAGGAACTGAAGGCCCCACCCTGCCCGGTCGCGCTGGTAGTTGGCCAGCAGCGTGATGGTGGTGTCTTCGTTCGGCTTGAACGTGACGGCGGGCGCGATGAAGACGCGGTTGTCCTTGGTGAAGTCGACCTGGGTCTGGCCGTCGCGGACGACGCCGGTGAGGCGCCACAGCACGGTGCCTTCCTTGTTGGCGGCGCCGCCCATGTCGAACTGGCCCTGATAGCGGTTGAAGCTGCCGCCGGAGATCGAGACCTCGCCGAACTGCTGCGCCGTCGGCAGTTTTGTCACGTAGTTGAGAATGCCGCCGGTGCCGCTGCCGCCATACATCGCCGATGACGGTCCCTTGAGCACCTCCAGGCGCTCGGCCCCGTAGGGATCGAGGCCATTGAAGTGCACATAGTTGCTCGAGGGGATCCGCAGGCCGTCGACGTAGAGACCCGACATGGTCGTGTCGAAGCCGCGGATCTGGAGAGCGCCGAAGCGGGTGTCCGAGCCGCCATTGACGTCGCCGCTGACACCGGCGGTGTAGCGCAGCGCCTCGCCGATCGAGACCGCGCCCTGGTTCCTGACCTGGTCGGTGGTGACGACGGAGACCGACTGCGGGGTTTCGATCAGCGGTGTGTCGGTCTTGGTGGCCGTGCCGCTTCGCGTGGCGACGAAACCGCGCACCGGACCATTGGCACGCTCGCCCGTCGCGCCGTTCGATGAGGCCGACTGAGTTGGGGTGGCTGGTTGCGCAGATGAGCGACGATTGGCGCGAGAGGTGCGTGTCGCCGCTCTTCGCGACGAAGCAACCGCCGCAGGACGGGCGCGCTCAACCGGCGCATCGACGGTGACAGCGGGAATCTGCGTCTGCGCCTCCACGGAACCAAAGGGAACCACGAGCGAGAATGTGCTGACCGCTCCGAGGAGCAGCATCCGAACCTGTCGACGACGCGTGCCCTCACGCGAAGAAAGTTGGTAGTCGGTCACGTCTTTCGAGGCCCCACGCACTGCCGGCTTTGCCGGTATCGTTTTTGGTGCCCCGCCCTAACTCAGGCGGTTTGCGAGTGCGATAGGAACGAAGTTAGAATCTCTCCAGAGGCGTGCGCAGCGCGTGCGACGAATGCGCTCATGCCGAATTGCCGCGCACGGTGCCAGGCAGTCGTCGTGCTCCACATTTGGAATGCTTCTAGATGGAAACACTCCCTCACCATTCGGCAATGGCTGGAAACGATCAGCTTGCTACCGCGCGAGAATCGCCAATGACCACGACGGTCGGCGCTACCGAAAAATCCGATCGAGCCCGATCGAACTCTATGATTTGCCGGCGTGACAACACGATTCGTCGGCAGTGTTGCTCGCGTGTGCCAGCACGCTGCGGCTGTTGCGGTCCGGCGGGATGTCGCCGGCCGCATTGGCGGCGAAAAAGCCGGTCGGCTTCAGCAGGAAGCCGGCATATTCCACCGGCATGATCGGAAAGTCCTCGGGCTTGCAGACATGGGTGTGGCCGAAAGAGTGCCACACCACGATATCGGCATTCTCGATGTTGCGGTCCTTCGCGGCATAACGCGGCAGGCCATCGCCGCCGGCATGGACGTTGGGATAATCGCCGCTTGCGTATTTCTCGGCCGGATCGAATGCAGTCACCCAGACATGCTTGGTTGCGAAGCCGCCGCGCTTGCGCACGTAACTGCCCTCCTGCGCCAGCATCAGCGGGCTCGGATTGACGACGAGCTTGTAAGCGGGAGCATTGCCGACCGAATTGGTCTCGTTGGGATTGCTGATCTTCCAGAACCGGCCGGTCTCGCCATTGGCGATGCCCGCCGCATCGCGCTCGCGCGACAATACCCGCGTCGTGGTGTCGAACACGTTGCCGTGCGGATTGTCGTCACCCCAGGGCCGCGGCACAAAATCGTGCTCGGTGACGGTGTTGCCGCCGCCGTCGAGATCCATGTGCAGGCGGACGTTGAAGAAGTGCTGGTGCGTCGGTCCGCCCAGATTGTCGTCGACCATGCCGCCCCATTGGTACGTCTCGCCTGATGGCACCGCGGCGGTCTGGATGATGCCGGTGAGCTTGGTCTCCAGCTGGATCGTGCCGTCCTGGTAGAGATACCAGTAGAAGCCGTAGTCGTAATTGCCGACGGTCGCGAAAAACGAGATCACGAGCCGCCGCGAGCGGCGGACCTCGAACAGGCCGTTGCGGAATTCGTAGTGCTTCCAGGCGATCCCGTAGTCTTCCTCATGCATGCAGACGGCGTTCTGCATGACGAAGGGCTCGCCCTTGTTGTCGGCGGCGGGCACGTCGAAATAGCGGATGTTGCCGAGACAGTCGCAGCCGAGCTCGAGCGCGTTGGCGAGCATGCCGAGGCCGTATTCGCCGGCATCGAACGCCGACTTCCAGAAATGGTTCGCTGTCGGATCGGCGTAAGGCACCACCATCTCGGTGACGCTGGCGCGATGGATCAGAGAGCGCTTGCGCGCGCCGTCCTGGTAGGCGAGCTGATGCAGCAAGAGGCCCTCGCGCGGCGTGAAGCCGATGCGAAAGCTCCATTTCTGCCAGTCGACCTTCCAGCCATCGACCTGAAAGCTCGCACCTTCCGGCTGCTCGATATGCAGCGGCTTGATGTCGGCGCGCGGATTGGTCGCCTCGTGCGCGCCGTAGTTCCGCTTCTTGCGCGGAATCGGCACGATCGGATCCGCATCCGTGAGGTCGATGACCTTGCCGCCGATCAGATCGACGACAGCGACCACGCCCTCGATGGGGTGTGCATAGCCGTTGTCCTGAAGGTGCTTGCGAAAATAGCTGACGGCACGCACGATACGGGCGCCACGCTCGAACTCCTTGTCGAAGAAACCCGACGAGAACGGATCGACCTGGACCAGCTCGATGTCCTTGTCGGAGAGCCCGCGCCGCACCATCGCTGCCCGCCAGCCCGGATCGGCCTTCACCACGGCCTCGCACTTGAAGAACTCTTCCAGCATTACCGGCGGCTGCCCGTAAGGTGCCTCGCGGTTCGGGATGATCTTGCGGCCGACGATCTCGCCACGGCCGAGATCAACGATATGCTCGATCGCCTCGCCCGTGGTGACGTCGAGCGTCAACGCGAAGGCGCGCCGCCCTACGCCGCCTGCGGCCAGCTCATGCTTGGTCGGCTCCTCCAACCGGACTGTCGGGAAGCGGCAGTTCTCCGATGAGGTCACGGCGGCGCGCACCAGCGTGCAGGTGGCGGTGATCTCCTCGGCCGTCAGTGGATCGAGCGGATGCGGCGTCGCGGTCTCTGTTTGCGATTTGGCTTTGACGGTATCGAGCATGGGAATGTCCAGAAATCAGGCGAGATGCGCGGTGATGGCGCTGAAGGCGGCGAACCAGCGCTGGTCGATCGGCACGTCCATCGCCTTGGGCTGTGTCGCGAGCTTGACGATGACCGTGTCCGAGTCGAGATCGACATAGAGGTGCTGGCCGTGAATGCCGATCGCGGTGAGTGCGTTGCGCGAGGGATCGATCGTGAACCATTTGCTGCGGTAGCGCGCGCCCGGGAAGAACTCGGCGAGGTCGCCGTCGGCCCAGGCCTTGGGATCGCCATTCTCGCGGATGTCATCGATCCACCAGCCCGGCACCACCTGTCGCCCCTCGACCACGCCGCGGCAGCGGATCATCTCGCCGAAACGGATGAGGTCACGCGCGGTGACGGAGATGCCGCCGGCGATGCGGCCCATGCCGTGGCTGTCGAGTGTGAGCGAGCCGTCGTCCTCCGCGCCCAGGGGCTGCCAGAGATATTCGGAGAGGATGCGCTGGTAGGGCATGCCGCAGGCCCGCTCATAGACCCAGCCGAGCACCTCGGTATTGGGCGAGACGTAGTGGAACACCTTGCCGTGCGGCTTGCCGGTGCCGCGCAAGGTTGTGAGGTAGGCGCGCTGGTGGCCTGCTTCGACGCCCGGCGGCGGCACGTCCCACCCCGAAGAGAACCGATAGCGCGCAACGTCGCCGGCGGGGTCCTCGTAATCCTCCTCGAATTTGATGGCGACGGCCATGTCGAGCAGGTTGCGGACGCTGCAGCCGGCGTAGACCGACGTCTCCAGTTCCGGCACGTAGCGCAGCACCCTCGCCTCGGGATCGAGCAGCCCGCGCGCGGCGAGCACGCCGCCGAGCGTGCCGGCGATCGCCTTGCTGATGGAGCAGACCAGATGCGGCGTGGTCACGCTCATGCCGTCGCCGTACCATTCGTGGATCAGCGTGCCCCGATGCATGACGAGGAGCGTATCGGCAAAGGTCTCGCGGAGCGTGGCTTCGATCGTGGTCTCTTCGCCATCAGGCGCGGTGAAGCCGAGTTTTGCCAGTTCGCGCGGCGCGCTTCGCATCAGCGTCGGCTGGGCCGAGCGGCGGATCTCTGCGGTCGGCAGCACTTCACGGGTGTGAATAAAGCCCCAGCGGATCGCGGGAAAGCTGCGCCAATTGGCGCGCGTCACCTGCGCCTCGGGCGCGGGCGGGCTGCCGCGCATGATCTCGGTCGGTCGCATCTCAATCCCTCCGCAAAGCGCCGTCCCGGCTGCGTTGTCGAAACGGCAGGACCGAAGCCTGCACCACGGCGCCATCGGGCGTTATCGAGATCCGGCAATATTTTGCTGGACAGCGTCCGTAGCCGTGCCAGTCTGGCGTGGTTCTTGCTGGCTGTCGGGTGGTGAATTTCGACGTGTCGTCATGCCCTTAGGCGCAACTCTTCCCACTCTGGACTCGGCTGCCGGCCTGTTTCGGGCCAGCAGTACCGATGTCGACGAGCATTGCGCTTCGCTCGGTCGCTGGCGGCTCAGCTACGACCAGATCAGCGCCGGAGCCTTCAGGGGCAGCTTCACCCAACTCTCCCTGCCCCAGCTCGACGTCTTCCGCGAGATCACCAGCCAGCAGGTCCGCCAATACGGCCAGTTGGGGGCCGACAGCTTCGGCATCGGTCTACCCTGGCACGGTGACGGCGAGGTCAATTGCAACGGCGCCAGCGTTGCAGGTGCTCAGGTCATCGCCTGCATCGACGCCGAGGTCGATATGTGCACGCCGAAGTCATTCGAGCTGCGCGGTGTTGTCGCCAGCGCGGCGCTGATCGAGGAGCTTGCCGCCCGGCTCGATATCGAGCTGCCGCGCGCGGTCTGGCACCAGTTGCGGGTGATCGAGATGGCGCAGGCACCGGTCGCGCGATTGCGCGCTCACCTTGCCGCGATCCACGAGACGATCTCGACCGCCCCGGAAACGTTCAACGATCCGGCGGCGCGGCAAGCGCTGGAAGACGCCCTCCTCGTCGAGATCATGGACATGCTGCCGACCGCACGCCCCAGCGATCCCGGCCGCAGCGCCGCGGCGCGCAAGCGCACCGTCGATCGTGCGCGGGCGCTGATGCATGGCAGCGGCGATCGCTCGCTCTCGCTGCTGGAGGTCTGCAAGGCGGTCGGCGCCAGCCCGCGCAAGCTCGGCTATTGCTTCCAGGAGGTTTTGGGAACGAGCCCGATGCACTACTGGCGAGCAATGCGGCTGAACCGCGTGCGGCGGGATCTGAAACGCGCCGGCGGCACCGATGCCTCGGTCTACGACGTCGCCGTTCAGCACGGCTTCTGGCACTTCAGCCAGTTCTCGCTCGACTACAAGCGCCACTTCTCCGAACTGCCGTCGGAGACGCTGCGCCGCGCCAGGTGTACCTGATCCGGCTCAGCGATGCCGCAGCCGGCGGTTGACCCGGCGCGCGAGATAATCGCCCGCGCTCTGTACCAACTGCACCAGCGCAATCAGCACGACGACAACGGCCAGCATCATCTCGGGCATGAAGCGCTGATAGCCGTAGCGGATGCCGAGATCACCCAAGCCACCGCCGCCGACCGCGCCGACCATCGCGGAGTAGCCGAGCAGACTGACCACGGCGAGCGTGAGTGCCAGCAGAAGTCCCGGCAGCGCCTCAGGGATCAGCACCTTGAACACGATCTGAAGCGGCGAGGCGCCGAACGAGGACGCCGTCTCGATCAGGCCGCCATCGACCTCGCGGATGGCAGCTTCGACCAGACGCGCGATGAAGGGCGCCGACGCGATCGTCAGCGGCACGATTGCGGCGGTCGATCCGATCGAGGTGCCGGCAACGAAGCGCGTGAACGGGATGATGGCGACGACGAGGATGATGAAGGGTGTGGACCGCGTCGCATTGACGACGATGCCGAGGACGCGATTGACGATGGGGGCGGCGAACAGCTCCCCTTTCCGGCTGGTCGCGAGGAAGACGCCGAGCGGAAGGCCGAAGGTGGTGCCAAGCAGCGCCGCGATGCCGACCATGTACAGGCTCTCGAAGGTGGCCTGGACGATCAGGTTGATGAGTTCAGGCGACATAGCCGAGATGCTCCGCCGGGAATTGATGTTGAGAGAGGAAGGCGAGCGTGCGCGCCACTGCGTCCTCGCCGCCAGAAATACCGAGAGGAATGCCGAGAACGAGCGAGCCGACGTGCTGACCGCCGATCTCGTCGATGCGCGCTGCCAGCAGCGATACGTCCAGGCCGAGCTCGCGGGCCAGCCGCGCGACTAGGGTGTCGCCGACCCCTGCCCCTCGCACCCCGAGGCGGATCACGGCTTGCCCGGCGGCGGACGGCTCCGCCACGATCCGGCTCGCCAGCGAGACGGGCAAGCTGTCGCCGGTCACCTCGGCCAGGAAGGATTGTGTGATCGGATGCTTGGGGTGGGTGAAGATATCCGCGACATGGCCGCTTTCGACCACATGGCCGGCGTCGAGCACCACGACGTCCCGGGCGAGCTGGCGCACCACGGACATTTCGTGGGTGATCAATACGATGGTCACCCCGAGCTCGCGGTTGATGTTCGCGAGCAGATCCAGGATTGCGCGCGTGGTCTGCGGATCGAGCGCGGAGGTCGCCTCGTCCGACAGCAGCACGCTCGGCCGGGTCGCCAGCGCCCGGGCGATGCCGACGCGCTGCTTCTGGCCGCCCGAGAGCTCCGACGGATAGCGGTCGTGCTTGTCGGCGATGCCGACGAGCGCGAGCAGCTCGGTGACGCGGGCCTTGATATCGGCCTTGGCCCAGCCGGCGATCTCGAGTGGCAGCGCGATGTTGTCGGCCGCCGTGCGCGACGACAGCAGGTTGAAATGCTGGAAGATCATGCCGATCGAGCGCTGCGCCAGCCGCAGCTCGCGCCCCGCCAACGCGGAGATGTCGCGACCGTCGACGACGACGCGCCCCGTGGTCGGCTTCTCCAAGCCGTTGATGAGCCGCACGAGGCTCGACTTGCCGGCGCCGGAGCGGCCGATCACACCGGTGATGGAACCGCGCGGGATCGCGAAGTCGATGTTTTGCAACGCGTTGACGCCGGGCTTGCCGCGATAGGCCGGATAGGTCTTCGAGATGCTGGCGAAACGGACCATCGCGTCCGGCTCAGCTGCGGCAGGTGAAATCGCTTCACACCTCTCGATCGGCTGTCCGATCGCGAGCGATTGGTGGGCATTCATGGAAGCGGCCTTCATGCACAATAGTTCGCTTGCCCGCCGGCCCCTCGGGGCGCACGGGAACCGGGTCGCATCGGGCGACGGGGATGAAACTGCGGTGAGGGTTCGGGTGGAACGCGCTGCATCGCAGCACGCACCATCGCCCTTTCAGGTCGGTCTTGCAATGTCAGATATTTGGAAGGAGTTGGACGAAGTTTTCCCAAATCCTGCCCGGAGAAGAATTTTCCTTCGCCGGGGCTATCGGCGTCCCGCCCGAGCTCATCCCATCTGCAACCATGGCAGCACGATCAGCAGGAGCCCGGCGAAATAGAGCAGCCCGAACAGCAGGCCAAAACCCCAGAACTGGCCCTTCCCGATATAGCCGCTGCCGAAATACATCGGCGCCGGCCCGGTCGCGTAAGGCGAGATCACGCCCATCAGGCCCAGCGAATACATGCAGAGCATGGCGAGCGTCGTGACCGGCAGGCCGGGGATGCCCGATCCCACCGCGAGCACGACCGGCAGCACGGCGGCGGCATGCGAGGTGATGCTCGAGAAGAAATAGTGGATCCAGAAGAACAGCGCGACCAGCAGCAGCATCGCGGTCGATGGCGACAGCCCGGCGAGCGGTTTTGCGTATTCGGTCGCGAACCATTTGATGAAGCCGATCTCGTTGAGGCCGGAGGCCAGCGTCAGTAGCGAGGTGAAATAGAAGAACACCTCCCAGGCGCTCTTCTCGCTGACGATGTCGGCAAATTCGATCACGCCGGTCACCAGCATCAGCGAGATCACGATGAACACGACGGTGGTGGCATTAACGAAGTTCGAGCCGAGCACGGGAATGTGGATGTCCGGGCTGGAGCCCGCGATCCACAGGAACATCGCGAGCACGATCAGGCCGAGCATGATCCACTCGTTGCGCGACATCGGGCCCATCCCGGCGAGTTCCTTCGCCGCCCATTCGGTGATTTCCGGGCTGCTCTTCACCTCTGGCCGGCACACCAGATAGCTGAGCAGCGGCACGAGCACCATCAGCAGGATGCCGAGCGGCGCGAAGCCCAGAAACCACTGGCCCCAGCTGACCTCGACGCCGGCGGTCTTCTTGGCGATCGCCAGCGCCGCCGCGTTGGGCGCAAGCGCGGTGAAGAACAGCGAGCTCGTGACGGCGGTCGCGGCAAAGGCGGTCCACATCACATAGGTGCCGATCCTGCCGGCGGTCGGCCCCGGCTCGGATCCATAGATGCGCGGAATGTTGCTGATGATGGGATAGACGATGCCGCCGCTGCGCGCGGTGTTCGACGGCGTTGCCGGCGCGAGCAGGAAGTCCGACATCGCCACCGCATAACCGAGGCCGAGCGTGTTGCGGCCTAGGCGCTGCACCAGCACCAATGCAATGCGCCGGCCGAGCTGGCTCTTGCGATAGCCGATCGAGAACACGAAGGCGCCGACGATGAGCCAGACCGTGCTCTCGGCAAAGCCTGCCAGCATCCAGCGCAGCGACTTGCCGGGATCAGGGTCGATATAGCCGGCAACGCCCGCGACCGTCAGGCCGATGAAGCCGACCGCGCCGACCGGCATCGATTCCAGGATGAGCCCGGTGATGACGGCCGCGAACACGGCGAAATAGTGCCACTGATTGACGTTGAGCCCTGCAGGCACCGGCCACAGATAGATCACCAGCCACACCGCGAGCGGCGCGACCAGTTTCCAGCGAAAGCCTTTCGCCTCCGGCGCTTGCGAGCTAGCAGTCATGGGCCCTCCCCCTCGATCGTCGTCGCCTGTGCGGCCCGTGGGCGAGCCTGCTCTTGTCCCTGCGCCGCGTATACGAACTGCCGGTTGTGCGATCAATGGCCCGGCATAGATCTACCGCCCCTTGAAGCGCGGCTTGCGGCGGCCCAGGAACGCCTCGACGCCCTCCTTGTGATCCTCGCTGAGGCTGGCGAGCGCGAACTGATCGACGTCCATGTGGCTGGCGAGATCGTCCAGCGCATGCGCGAGCCGGTTGACGGTCAGCTTCGTCATCGCCACCGAGAGCGGCGGCTGCGCGGCGACCTTGCGCGCAAGATCCATGGCGGCATCGAAGGCATGGCCAGGATCGACCACCTGCTCCACCAGGCGCCATTCATGGGCCTCATCCGCTGAGATGCGCTCATCAGCCAGGATCACCGCCTGCTTGGTGCGGGCCGGCCCCATCAGGTGCAGCATGCGCGGGATGCTCTGCCAGCTCATGTTCATGCCGAGCCCGATTTCGGGTACGCGCAGATGCGCATCGCGGCCCATGATGCGGAAGTCGAGCGCGACGGCCAGCGCGACGCCGCCGCCGACGCAGAAGCCCTCGATCGCCGCGATCGTGATCTGCTCCATCTCCTGCCAGGCGTGCGTCAGACGCGGCCCGAGCTTGAGGTGCCGCCGCAGCGTGCCGAGGTCCATCTCCTTGCGCGAGCGCCCCTCGGCGTCCTTGAGGTCGAAGCCGGCGCTGAATGCGCCCGAGCTGCCGGTCAATACGACGACCGACGTCGCGGCATCGTCCTCGAAACTGCGAGCCGCCGCGGTCAGCTGCCGCAATGCCTCGGGTGACAGGGCATTGATGCCGTCGCCCCGATCGAATCGCACCACTGCAATCCGCCCCTCAGGCCCGAGGCCCTTTTCGATCTTCACGTAGTCCGTCACCCACGTCTCCCCATCTGCTTTGCGGCGATGCTAGCCTACATCCGGCCTCACGAATATGGGACCCGGTTGCGCCGCAGCGCATACTCGACAGGCCCAGGCCATTGCGCTTAATCTTCGTCGCCATGAGCCATGATCACGACCATCACCACCACCACGATCACGACCATTCCGAGCTGTCGGAGACCGAGCTGCGCGTGCGCGCGCTCGAGACGATCCTGACCGAAAAAGGCTATGTCGAGCCCGCCGCGCTCGACGCCATCATCCAGGCCTATGAGACCAAGATCGGCCCGCACAACGGCGCACGCGTCGTCGCCAAGGCCTGGACCGATCCGGCGTTCAAAAAGGCGCTGCTGGAGGACGGTAGCAAGGCGATCGGCACGCTCGGCCATGTCAGCCGCGTCGGCGACCATCTCGTCGTGGTCGAGAACACGCCTGCGCGACACAACATGGTCGTGTGCACGCTGTGCTCCTGCTACCCCTGGGAAATGCTGGGATTGCCGCCGGTCTGGTACAAGGCGGCGCCCTACCGCTCGCGCGCCGTGAAGGATCCGCGCGGCGTGCTCGCCGATTTCGACGTCACCCTGCCGAAGGACATCGATATCCGGGTGTGGGATTCTACCGCGGAGACGCGCTTCCTGGTGCTGCCAATGCGGCCCGAAGGCACCGAGGGCTGGAGCGAGGAGCAGCTCGCCGAGCTCGTCACGCGCGATTCCATGATCGGCACCGGATTCCCGCGAAAGCCCGGAGCGCCGTCATGAACGGCGTGCACGACATGGGCGGCATGGACGGCTTCGGCAAGGTCGAGCCGGAGCCGAACGAGCCTGTCTTCCACGAGGAGTGGGAGTCCCGCGTGCTGGCGATGGTGCGCGCGATGGGCGCGGCCGGCGCCTTCAACATCGATACCTCGCGCTTCTATCGCGAGATGATCCCGCCGCACGTGTATCTATCGAGCTCCTACTACAAGAAATGGTTTCTCGGGCTCGAGGAGATGCTGATCGAGAAAGGCTACCTCACCCGGGAGGAGGTCGCCGCCGGCCATGCGATGCAGCCTGCAAAGGCGCTCAAGAATGGCACGCTGAAGCGCGACGATGTCGAGCGCACCATGGTGCGCGGCAAGTTCGCCCGCCCTGCTCCGGCCCCGGCAAAATTCAACATCGGCGATCGCGTGCGTGCGAAGAACATTCATCCGGCCACGCACACGCGGCTGCCGCGCTATGTGCGCGGCCATGTCGGCGTGGTCGAATTGAACCACGGCTGCCACGTGTTTCCGGATTCAGCGGCGATGGAGCTCGGCGAGAATCCGCAATGGCTCTACACGGTCGTGTTCGAAGGCCGCGATCTCTGGGGCGAGGATGGCGATCCCACCCTGAAGGTCTCGATCGACGCGTTCGAGCCCTATCTGGACCCGGCGTCATGAGCGGCACCGCTGCTGCCGCAGCCACCGCGGCCATACCCAGCATTCCCCGCGATGACGACGGCCCGGTGTTCCGCGCGCCCTGGGAGGCACATGCGTTTGCGATGGCATTGACGCTGCACGAACGCGGCGTGTTCACCTGGCCGGAATGGGCCGCCGCCTTGGCCTCCGAGATCAAGCGGGCCCAGGCGGCCGGCGATCCCGATACGGGCGAGACCTATTATCTGCACTGGCTCGCCACGCTGGAGGGTCTGGTTGCGCGCAAGGGCGTCGCCTCGACGGAGACCCTGCACCGCTACCGCGACGCCTGGGACCACGCGGCCGATCGCACCCCGCACGGCAAGCCGATTGAGCTCAGGCCGGAGGATTTTGGCTAGCTCTCGCCAAGCCCGTCATTCACTCGTGTCCCGGACAAGCTGCAACGCGTAAGCGTTGCGGCGCAGAGCCGGGACCCAGACGGCGACACGATACACTACGGAAGCATGGGCCCCGGCTCTGCAGCGCACCGCCGAAGGAGCGCTGCGCTGCGTCCGGGGCACGAGAGCAATGCGGCGAACCTACTTCGCCGCCACAAACTCCCGCCACCCCTTCGCCCGCAAGCTGCACGCCGGGCACTCGCCGCAGCCATAGCCCCACTCATGCTGCGCGCCGCGTTCGCCGAGATAGCAGGTGTGGGAGTGCTCGCGAATGAGATCGACCAGCCCCTCGCCGCCGAGATCCTGCGCGAGCTGCCAGGTCGCGGCCTTGTCGATCCACATCAAGGGCGTGTGCAGCTCGAATTGTCTGGCCATACCGAGCGAGAGCGCGGCCTGCATGGCGCGGATGGTGTCGTCGCGGCAATCGGGATAGCCGGAGTAATCCGTCTCGCACATACCGCCGACGATGTGGGTGATGCCGCGCCGGTAGGCCAGCGCCGCCGCAAAAGTCAGGAATACCAGGTTGCGGCCGGGCACGAACGTATTCGGAAGGCCGTCGGCGCCCATCGCGATCGCGACATCGCGTGTCAGCGCGGTCTCGGACACCGCCGCCAGCGTCGGGATCGACAGCGTATGGCTCTCGCCGAGTTTTGCGGCCCAGTCCGCGCGCAGGTCCTTGATGCCGTCGAACAGCCGGTCGCGGCAGTCAAGCTCAACCGCATGACGCTGGCCGTAGTCGAACCCCAGCGTCTCCACGCGCGAAAAGCGGCTGAGCGCCCAGGCGAGGCAGGTGGTGGAATCCTGGCCGCCGGAAAACAGCACCAGCGCGGTTTGTGATGACAATGGATCACTCATGGACCGCGCTTTAGCACTGCGGACGCGGCCCGCCAATCAGTGGAAATCGGCCTGTTCCGCCCCGCCGCGCTGGGAACGGCGGGCCGCTTTTGGCATAAGGTTTTGGAGCCAGGAGAGCGCCCCGCAATGACCCCTTCCCGCGACATTTCCCGCCTGATCGAGATCATGGCGGCGCTGCGCACGCCGGTGACCGGCTGCCCCTGGGACCTCGAGCAGGATTTTGCGACCATCGCGCCCTACACGATCGAGGAGGCCTATGAGGTGGTCGAGGCCATTAGCCGCGGCGATCTCGACGATCTCAGAGAGGAGCTCGGCGACCTCCTGCTCCAGGTGGTCTTCCACGCCCAGATGGCTTCGGAGCAGAACGCCTTTGCTTTCGGAGACGTGGTCGAGGCGATCACGCGAAAAATGATCCGGCGCCATCCCCACGTCTTCGCCGACAAGGACGGCAATCTCGCCTCCTCCCATGTCAAGGAAGTCTGGGACCGCATCAAGGCCGAAGAGAAAGCCGAACGCGCCGCGCGCCGGGCGCCGGAAGACATGCCTGCGCACAAATCGCTGCTGTCAGGCGTCAAGGCCGGCCAGCCCGCGCTGACGCGCGCGATGGAGCTGCAGCGCAAGGCCTCCACCGTCGGCTTCGACTGGAACGACCCGCGCGCGGTGCTGCAAAAGATCCGCGAGGAGGCCGACGAGATCGAGGCCGCGCTCGACCGCAACGACAAGCAGGAGATTGCGGAAGAGACCGGTGACCTGATGTTCGCCCTCGTCAACCTCGCCCGCCATGTCGATGCCGATCCGGAGGCCGCATTGCGTGCAACCAACGCAAAATTCGAGCGGCGCTTTGCCTACATCGAACGGGCGCTGGAAGCGCACGGCCGCACGCTGGAGCAGGCGTCGCTGGCGGAGATGGACGCGCTGTGGAATGCGGCGAAGACGGCGACTTGATACGGGGCACGCAGTGGACATCAGACAGGACAATCCGAAGGCGCCGCATGTCGCCGACTTGTTGGCACATCACCTCGAAGAACTCCGCAGCGTCATGGGCGAGCACGCGCAGGCCCTGGACGCAAGCGGCCTTTCGGCTCCGACCGTGACGTTCTGGACGGCTTGGCAGGACGGTGTGCTGGCTGGCTTCGGGGCCCTGAAGCAGCTGGATGAGACGCACGGCGAAGTGAAGTCGATGCGCGCTGCGCCCAGTGCGCGGCGGACCGGGGCCGGACGCACGATTCTGAACCACATCATTGCCGAAGGCCGCAAGCGCGGATATGCGCGTCTCAGCCTGGAAACCGGCACGGGGCCGCTGCACGTGCCGGCCGTCGCGCTCTACCGCAGCGCCGGGTTCGTATCCTGCGAGCCGTTTGCCGACTATCAGGCGAGCCCGCATAACCAGTTCATGAGCCTTGATCTGTCCAGGTGATTATCTCGGCGTGTAGCCCGGATGGAGCCAGCGCAATCCGGGCTACGAAGTGCGCTTTACGCGGACAGACGCGGCACGGCATCAAACCTGTTCACCACGATGTCCCGCTTCGTTTCATCCACCCGCACGGTCATATCAAAACGGCCGTCGTGCAGCTCTTTCGCCAGCACCTCGGCATTGCGGTGCAGCCAGCTGATGCCGGCGCCGTCGGCGGCGTCGATCGAGAGATCGAGCGTCGTGCGCTTGGCCGCTAACCGCTCCTCGATCGCGGCGAGCAATGCGTCGACGCCCTCGCCCGACACGGCCGAGACCAGCATCGCGGGATGATCCTCCGGCCTGCGCGCGACGATGTTCAGGAGCTCTTCGCGCTGCTCGGAATCGTAGCGGTCGATCTTGTTCCAGACCTCGATGATGCGGCCGGAATCATCGGGGTTGATGCCGAGCTGGCGCAGCACGGCGTCGACGTCGCTCTGCTGGGCCTCGGCATCTTCATGGGATATGTCGCGCACATGCAGGATGACGTCGGCTTCGAGCACCTCCTCCAGCGTGGCACGGAAGGCGGCGACGAGCTGGGTCGGCAGGTTGGAGATGAAGCCGACGGTGTCCGACAGCATCGCCTTGCCGCCATGCGGCAGGTTGAGGGCGCGCAGCGTCGGGTCGAGCGTGGCGAACAGCATGTCTGCGGCTTGCACGTCGGCGCGCGTCAGGCGATTGAACAGCGTCGACTTGCCGGCATTGGTGTAGCCGACCAGCGCGACGACGCGATACGGCACGCGCTGGCGGCCGGCACGATGCAGCCGCCGTGTCGCCTGCACCTTCTTCAGCTCGCCCTCGAGCTTGGAGATGCGCTCCTGGATCAGGCGTCGGTCCGCTTCGATCTGCGTCTCGCCGGGACCACCCATGAAGCCGAAGCCGCCGCGCTGGCGCTCCAGATGGGTCCATGATCGCACCAGGCGCGAGCGCTGGTAGTTGAGATGCGCGAGCTCGACCTGGAGCGAGCCTTCCTTGGTCTTGGCGCGGCGGCCGAAGATTTCCAGGATCAGCCCGGTGCGGTCGAGCACCTTGGCGTGCAGCTCCTTCTCGAGATTGCGCTGCTGGATCGGCGCCAGCGCGCAGTCCATCACCACGAGCTCGACGTCGAGGTTCTTGGCCAGCGCGGCGATCTCCTCGACCTTGCCCTTGCCGATATAGGTCGCGGGGCGGATCTGGCTGATCGGCGCGATGATCGCGTCGGCAATGACGAGATCGATCGCACGCGCGAGGCCGGCGGCTTCATCGAGCCGGGCCTCGGCGTTGCGCTGGATATGAGTCTCCGATTGCGCGTCGGCTCCGCCTGCGCGCACCCGCAAATAGGGGCCGATGACAAGCACCCGCCCCGTCCGCTTAGCCCCTGCCGACCGCGGACGGTCGGCATCCCCGTCGAAATTCCGGGGTTCCAATCAGATCACTCTCAAGCCGGCTGATCCTCGCCGCCTTCGAACAACTGGATCGGCGCACCCGGCATGATGGTCGAGATCGCATGCTTGTAGACGAGCTGCGAATGACCGTCGCGCCGAAGCAGTAAACAGAAATTGTCGAACCAGGTCACGATGCCCTGGAGCTTCACTCCGTTGACCAGAAAGATCGTCAGTGGCGTCTTGGTTTTGCGAACGTGATTAAGGAAGGTGTCCTGTAGGTTTTGTGCGCGGTCTGCCGCCATTGTTTTTTTCTCGCTTTGAGTTTCTTTTTATTGCGCCGGTTGCGGCCCTCTTTGTGAAGGTCGGAGCCTCTCCCGGTTGCCGTTCCTCATGAGATCCCCCTCGGAAGGAACAGCTGTGCAATTAGAGGACAGGTGGACCTATTAGGCAAGCCGCTTCACGCGGCAACGGTCGCCGTATTGCCCCGAAAAACTACGGAAATCGATGAATTTCCTCGTTTTCTTCCAAGGTGTCGCCGCAACGTCGCGGCGTTAGAATCCTGTTTTGACGGCATTTTCCCAGTGCGAACCGGTACCCGCTTCGCACGAAAACGCGCTAGCCGACACCGAGCGCTTTCAACTTTCGATGCAGCGCCGACCGTTCCATGCCAACGAACTCGGCTGTGCGAGAAATATTTCCTGAAAAACGACTGATCTGTGCAATCAAATAGTCGCGCTCGAACACCTCGCGCGCCTCGCGCAGCGGCAGGCCCATGATGTGCTCGCCATTGTTGCTGGTCGGCATCGCCGGCACCATGGAGCCGACGTCCTGCGGCAACATGTCGGCCGTGATGATGACCTCCGGTCCGCCGGCGGCGAGAATCATGACTCTTTCAACGTTGTTGCGGAGCTGGCGCACATTGCCCGGCCAGACATGCGATTGCAGCACCGCCATCGCGTCCTGGCCGATCTGCCGCTTGGGCAGGCCGCTGCCGGCCGAGATCTGCTCCATGAAATAGTCGATCAATTCCGGGATGTCCTCGCGCCGCTCGGAGAGCGCAGGCACGCGGATCGGCACCACCGAGAGCCGATGATAGAGGTCCTCGCGGAAGTGGCCGGCCGCGATCTCCTCTTCGAGATTTCGCGCGGTCGAGGAGATGATGCGGACGTCGACCTGCACCTTGGCGGTGCCGCCGACGCGCTGGAACGACTGCTCCACCAGCACCCGCAGGATCTTGTTCTGGGTCTCGCGTGGCATGTCCGCGATCTCGTCAATGAACAGCGTGCCGCCATGGGCTTCCTCGAGCGCGCCGGGCTTGCGTGCCTGTTCGCCGTTGGACTGCTCGACGCCGAACAGCTCGTGCTCCATGCGGTCGGGCGTGATCGCGGCTGCGTTGATGACGACGAAGGGACCGTCGGCGCGGCCCGAGGCCGTATGCAGCGTGCGTGCCGTCAATTCCTTGCCGGCGCCGGCGGGACCGACGATCAGG
>NZ_PTFE01000210.1:0-2441 GCF_002936975.1 Bradyrhizobium sp. AC87j1 | reverse complement strand
CTCGATAATGGTGTGAAGAGCAGTCTGGGCGGCGTTCAGGATCTGGCCTATGCTACAAGCTGGTTTTGTGTTGTGGCAGAACCGCGAGCCCCGCCCTGCAAGCGGGGCTTTGTGTTCAATTGAAGTGGACCCTATGCTGAGGACCACCGGGTCTGGTTTCTTAAGTGGAGCTTGCTGCCGTTCGTTCTTCCCGATACTTTACGCCACTGTTGCTTGCTGCTGTCGTGGCTGTGGGGATGTGGGCAACGCGCAGCGTTGTCCAAGCTTCTCGCTTGCGAGAAGCGTCATATCCACAGCCTCTTCGCCGAATGCGCCGGTGACACCTGCCCGCCAGACCGCCATCGGCGCGCGGTTTTCCAGCGCCTGATGGGGGCGCTGGAAATTGTAAAACTCGATCCATCGGGCGATTCCGGCTTTGGCCTCGTGGCCATCCGAATAACCCTTGAGATAGGTGAGTGGCGCGGGGCATTGCAGCCCCGCGCTCTCTCAGAACCGGACGTGAACCTCGCGATTCATCCGGCTCCCGTCATCCAACCGTTGCTCCGGCAACCCAGTGAGCGAACAGGCCTGGATTGCGTCGCTTCAGCGATCGCAACCATTCCCATACCGCCAACGTGTGTCCTCGGAACCGTTTGTATTTTCGTGTTGCCCATCGAACGATGTAGGCATCGATCGTGCGCAACTCCTCTTGAAGCTTCGAGGGATAAAACCGCCCGTAGTAGCGCACCCAGCCCGTCAGGACTGGACGGACCCATTTGGCGATTTCCACCAGCTCAAGATCGCTGCGCCGATGCAGCCGCCACCTGCGCACGGTATGCCGCATCCGTTTCCCGGCCTTCTTGCTGACGGCCGGGCTGAATGAGACGAACCGCTCACCGTGTCGATTGTTCGCCATCCTCGGCCGAAAGCTATAGCCGAGGAAGTCAAACGACTGCTCCGGATAAGCGCCGGAGCGATTGGCATCTTTACAACACACGATCTTGGTCTTTTCCGGGTGCAGCCGTAGCCCGCATTCCGCAAACCTCGCTTCCAGCGCCCGACACAAGTCACGCGCCTCCGCTTCGCTTCGGCAATGGCCGATGGCATCATCCGCATATCGTTCAAATGGGACATCCGGATATTCTCGGCTCATCCACAAATCGAACGCATAATGAAGAAAGAGATTCGCCAACAGCGGGCTGATGACAGCCCCCTGCGGAGTTCCTCTTGTGCGCTTGACCAAGCTTCCATCCGGCATGCTCGCGGGAGCTTCCAGCCACCTTTGCAGGTAGAGCAAGACCCATTTGCAGTCGGTGTGGCGGCGCGCGGCCTTCATCAGAAGGCTCCAATCGATTTCGTCGAAGAAGCTCTTGATGTCGAGGTCGATCACCCAATCGTGGCTCCAGCATCGACGCCGAGCCACAGCCAGTGCATCATGTGCTGATTTCCCTGGCCGATACCCATAGGAATCCATGTGGAACACGGGCTCCAGGATCGGTTCAAGATAACGCTTGACCACCATCTGGGCGATCCTGTCCGAGACCGTTGGTATTCCCAACGGTCGCGTGCTGCCAGCTCCGCCTTTCGGTATGTCAACGCGCCGCACCGGAGGCGGAAAGTAGCTGCCCGAACTCATCCGATTCCAGATCCGATAGAGATTCTTACTCAGATCTCGGTCGAAGTCTTCGATCGACTGCCCGTCAACACCAGCTGCCCCTTGGTTAGCCTTCACTTGCTTATACGCCTCCCACACATCGCGTTTGGCAATACAAAACGGCTTGGCCTTGCTCATGCCGATCATCCCCTTTCGGGTTGTCGACCGCGTAAAGCCGGATGACAACGCCCCTTCGGTCCAGTGCCATTACAGCGCCTTCGTCCCTAATACGGGCGTTTCCGCCCCTGTGCTCCGCATCGGTACTCTGCTCCTTGCGGCGACGAGCCGCTTGGAGTCCTCCCTTCACATCGGAGCGACAGGTTCCTGTGTTCCTTGTCAAAGCCTGATCCGAGGTCACGCCACCTTCATGCCGGACGCCGGTTGGACAGTCGGCAGGCTCCCCCAACCCTTGCTCGCGGGATAGACATCCTGATCCCGGTTTCGACGTCGATAGAACACGTTACGACACGTCATCAGCGGTTTACTTCCGTTCGTCTCCTCGGATCTCACCTGACGGAGTTTCCTCCGCCTTTTCCTCCAACGCTCACCACCAGGGCTCTTTACCCTCGCAGCTCGGAGTGGTTTGACGTCTACCCCTGCAGGTCGACTTCGGAGGGCCATCCTCCATCTCTGACAAAGCTTCGTCAGGCGTCATGCCGAAACCTGACTTCCACAGCACACTATGTCCTCATGCTTGAGCGACCGCCACAGCCGCTCGATGAAGACGTTGTCCATCCAACGACCGCGGCCATCCATGGAGATCTTGATCTTTGCGGCCGCCAGCGCGCCGGTGAAGGCCACGCTGGTG
>NZ_PTFE01000209.1:0-2465 GCF_002936975.1 Bradyrhizobium sp. AC87j1 | reverse complement strand
GCACTCAGAACGTGGATGCCCGGGCTTGTCCCGGGCATCCACGTTCTGAGTGCTGCGCGGCAAGGCGTGGATGGCCGGGACAAGCCCGGCCATGACGTCGGCTCGCATCAAACGCTCTCCGGATGACTGCGAGTGAAGCCTGCCCGCCTGTTGCCGAGACCGCACAGGTCCGACCTTTCGCATCCCCCCTCGGTTGCCAACGAACCGCCGTTCACCCACTATTCCCTCCGACTCGACATGTGGGGGGATCGATGCCGGCGTTTCGCTTCAAGACTTCCTTGGCTGTTGTAACCCTCGGGATGGCCCTGGCCGTTCTGATCCAGCCCGGTACCGGCTTCGCCTACACCCCGGAGGAGCAGCAGGCCTGCACGCCGGATGCGATGCGGCTGTGCGGCGAGTTCGTCCCGAACGTCGACGCCATTACCGCCTGCATGATCAAGAAGAAGGCGCAGCTCTCGCCGCAATGCGCGGTGTTCTTCCGCCGCGGACCGGAGCCGGGCGAGGTCCGCGCCGGCAGGCCTACCAACATCGCGCCCAAAACCGCGAAGAAGAGCACCAAGCCCAAGAAGAAAAAGACCAGCGACGGCTGAGCGCGGGACAGCCGCGTTCCCGTGGACTCCTTTTGTTCGCGCGGGCCGCGCTGATGCCTGCAGCAATTACCAACGCGCGATGGAAAAGAGTCGGGTAAGGGTTTGCGCGGGAAGGTTGCATTCCGCTTGATCCCGCTCGGTTGCTCAAAGAACGCACAGATGCTCGCGCGGGCGGTGTTTCGCTGCAGTTGGTCTCTCGTCCTGCGACGCAGTGTGACTCAAAAGCCAACACGCCTTGTTATTTCGTGGCTGTAACGCAACCCCCGATAAATTTTTCTTTCACGAATCAGCGCGGTGATTCATTTTCGCGGCCTAGGGTCAATCTGGAGGCCGAAGGTATGAACGTTATTGTTTTTGCATCGCGTAAAGGCGGCTCGGGCAAGAGTACCCTAGCCGCGCATCTCGCCGCGCAGATCAAGGCGAGCAAGCAGGTCATGCTCGTGGACGCGGACCCGCAGGGCTCGCTCACGCTGTGGCACAAGCTGCGTGGCACCAACGAGCCGCCGATCAAGGCGGCCGTGAACTCCGTCAGCGGCATCGTCTCCGCCGCCAAGCGCGACGGTTATGAATGGGTGTTGATCGACACGCCGCCGAACCTCTCGGCCGTGGTCGACGACGCGATCAAGAACGCGACGATGGTGGTCATTCCGGCGCGTCCCGGCGTGTTCGACGTCAACGCGGTGCAGGAAACCATCCAGATGTGCCGCGCCGCGCGCAAGCCTTACGCGGTCGTGCTCAACGGTGCGCCGGCCAAGCGCGACGAAGCCGAAAGCCCGATCGTCACCATCGCCCGCGAAGCGCTGGCGAAATTCCGGGCTCCGGTGTGGGGCGGCCAGATCACCAACCGTTCGGATCTGCTGATGGCGTTGAGCCACGGCGAAGGCGCTCGGGAATATCAGGCCGAGAGCCGTGCGGCTCAGGAAATCGCAAGGCTGTGGGCGGCGATCGAGCGTTCAGTCAAGGCCATTCGCGGCACGGCGTCGGCGTCCGGCGCAATGCACAAGCAGGCTGCTTAATTTCATTATTCATTTCCCCGGACGAAAAACGCGCGGGAACGTCCGCGCGTTTTGCGTTTCTGGCTTCACCCGTCATTCCGGGATGGCGCGCGAGCGCCAGACCCGGAATCTCGAGATTCTCAGGTGCGCAATTGCGCACCGTAATTCGCCCTTCGGGCGCTCCGGAATGACGAGAGGGCTACGCCACCATCAGCATGTAGAACACGATGACCGGCGACATCGTCAGGATCACCGACCAGATGCCGGCGGCCCAGAGAATGTCCTCGGTGGTAAAGCTCTGCTCGGTGGACAGCTTCTCCTGTCCGGCGCCGAAATGCGACGCCATCTCATTATGACTATTCATAAACGCCCCCGCGATTTCTTCGCTTATGGGCGTGAACGATACGCGGGATGTTTTAAGATTCCGGCTTGCAAGCCGCTGCGCATTTTGAGCGCATTTGTGACGGCGGCTTAACCATCCGCGCCACGTGCCGCCTTCAGGCGAGCCAGATCCGATACAGCAGCACCGGCATCAGGCCGAGCATCACTGCCCAGAACCCGAACGACGAAACGACGAGAATTCCCTGCAAAAGATCGGCCGGCGCGTATTGGCTCGCGGCCGTAGGCCGGGTGCGATGTCCCATGGTCATTCCCCCTCTGGAAGTTCCTGGAGTGCAACGATAGGGACGGATGCGTAAACGAGACGTGGATGCGCCATGCGGCAACAGCGAAGGCCGTTGGGGCGCGGTTAACCAAGGGGCGGCGCTCTTACCCTCCCCTGGAGGGGTCCGGGACGAGCGAAGCTCGCCCGTGGGTCGGCTCACATGAGCGCAGCGAAATGTGAGACGGGGTGGGGTGACGGTCTCGCCCCATCCGACAG
>NZ_PTFE01000208.1:0-2714 GCF_002936975.1 Bradyrhizobium sp. AC87j1 | reverse complement strand
CCAGCAAACGAGCCCCCCTTTTTCCAGGCGCCGGTCGCCAAACCGTCCCAATCCACCTTCCATCGCTCGCTCCATCGGCACACCCCTCCCGATGGATTCAGACTTCAGATGACTTGGCAACCCGCCGCCGGCCCCAGATGTGTGAACATGCTAGGGCTAGACCGGGGCATCCAGTACGCCGCAGCCTCTCGGCTCAATCACTGCCGTCTCTGGAATACTGGATCGCCCGCCTTCGCGGGCGATGACAGTTGAATGCTTGGCATACAACGCGGCTCAAGCCACGAAGAACTCCCGCAGCGCCTCTGCTGTCACGTCGGGATTTTCCTCGGTGAGGAAGTGCCCGGAATCCACCGGCATGCCCACCACGTTCGTCGCCCATTGCTGCCAGGTGTCGAGCGGCGTCGCCGCGGCTTGTGCCACGCCGGCATTGCCCCACAGCGCCAGCATCGGAATGGTGATCTTCTTGCCGGCTTCGAAATCGGCCTTGTCGAGGTCGTAGTCGAAATAGGCGCCGGCGCGGTAGTCCTCGCACATCGCATGCACGCGGGCGGGATCGCGGAACGGGGCGATGTAGTGTTCGAGCGCGCGCGGGTCGATGGCGTCCAACGTCCTCGACTTGGTCTGGCTCGCCATCTTGAAGCGCAGGAAGAACTCGCCATTGCCAGAGATCAGCGTCTCCGGCAGCGGATAGGGCTGCGCCAGGAAGGTCCAGTGATAGATCTTCAGCGCGTAGGCGCGGTTCATCCGCTCCCAGTAATTATAGGTCGGCAGGATATCGAGCACCGCGAGCTTCGACAGCCGGCCGGGATGATCGAGCGCGAGGCGATAGGAGACGCGGCCGCCGCGGTCGTGGCCGGCCAGCGCGAAGTGCACGTGACCGAGCCGCTCCATCACTTCCACCATCGCCTTGGCCATCGCGCGCTTGCTGTAGGGGATGTGCAGCGCATCGCTCTCGGGCATGTCGGACCAGCCATAGCCCGGCAAATCGGCGACGATCAGCGTGAAGTGCTTGGCCAGCTCAGGCGCGACCTGGTGCCACATCACATGGGTCTCGGAGAAGCCGTGCAGGAGCAGCAGCGGCGGCCCGCTGCCGCCGACGCGGGCGAAGATGCGGCCGAAGGAGGTGTTGATCCATTCGGAGGCAAAATCCGGATAGAGGTCGGCGAGATCGGACATCTTTCTGCATCCTTGTGGGGTCAGTCGGGGCCGGCCCCGACACCTAAAATTGCGAAAACAACCCCATGCACAGTACCGGTATCATCATCGGGGTCAGTAAGCCCCGCGACTGATTACACATTCTGGGGTGCACATGTGGGCATCCGGTGACGACGACCGCGCCAAGCTAGCTCTGGACGAGCCCTCGCTCAGCCCCTGGCCTTCTCCGCCTCCACCGCCTGCCAGCCGATGTCGCGGCGGCAGAAGCCCTCGGGCCAGCTGATGCGGTCGACGGCCTGATAGGCGCGCACCTGTGCCTCCGTCACGGTCTTGCCGAGCGCGCAGACATTGAGCACACGGCCGCCATTGGCGAAGATCGCGCCGTCCTTCTCGACCGTGCCGGCGTGGAAGATCTCGACGGTGTCCACCTCTGCGGCGTCATCGAGCCCGTCGATCCGCGTGCCCTTCTGGTAGTCGCCGGGATAGCCCTTCGCCGCCATCACCACCGTGAGCGCGGAGTCCGGGTGCCAGCGCAGATCGAAATTCTTCAGCTGTCCGTCGCAGGCGGCGAGGAACGCCGGCACGATGTCCGACATCATGCGCAGCATCAGGACCTGGCACTCGGGATCGCCGAAGCGGACGTTGAACTCGAACAGTTTTGGCCCCTGCGTCGTCAGCATGATGCCGGCGTAGAGAATGCCGCGGAACGGCGTGCCGCGCTGCTTCATGCCGGCGACCGTCGGCAGGATGATCTTCGCCATGATCGCGTCGTGGATCGCGGGCGTCACCAAAGGCGTCGGCGAATAGGCGCCCATGCCGCCGGTGTTCGGGCCGACATCGTGGTCGAACACACGCTTGTGGTCCTGGGCGGAGGCCAGCGGAATGGCGGTCTCGCCGTCGCACAGCGCAAAGAAGCTGATCTCGCGGCCGGGCAAGAACTCCTCGATCACGACCTCAGCGCCGGCCTCGCCGAACGCGCCCTCGAACATCATGGCGATGGCGTCTTCGGCCTCGCGCACGGTCTTGGCCACGACGACGCCCTTGCCGGCGGCGAGCCCGTCGGCCTTCACGACGATCGGCGCGCCCTGGCTCTGGACGTAGTCGCGCGCGTCCTTGGCATTGGTGAAGCGCTTGTAGGCGCCGGTCGGAATGCCGAATTCGGTGCACAGCGCCTTGGTAAAACCCTTGGAGCTTTCGAGCTGGGCGGGGATCTTGTTCGGGCCGAACGCCTTGATACCGGCGGCGGTGAGGTCGTCGACGATGCCGGCCGCCAGCGGCGTCTCCGGCCCGACCACCACGAGCTCGACCTTGTTCTTCTTGCAGAAGTCGATCACCGCAGCATGGTCGGCGACGTCGAGTGCCACGCATTCCGCCTCCCGCGCGATGCCGGCATTGCCGGGCGCGCACCAGAACTTGGTCACCAGGGGGGAGGCCGCGATCTTCCACGCCAGGGCATGTTCGCGGCCGCCGGAACCGAGCAGGAGAATGTGCATCGAAGGCTCAGGATGAGGGGTTTTGCTTGGGGGCGGAGGTTGCACGAATCGGGGCGGGTCTCAAGG
>NZ_PTFE01000207.1:0-2960 GCF_002936975.1 Bradyrhizobium sp. AC87j1 | reverse complement strand
CGGGATCGTCCAGCGCAAGCCGAAGCTCGCATTACCGACGCTCGACCGGTGGGTAGTCGAGTTCCAGGACTGGCTGCGGCAGCATCGCGGCGTCACAGAGCTGACAATAGATCGACATGGTCGCATGATCATGCGGCAGCTCCCGGCGCTTGGCAGCAAGCCGCGAAGCTGGAATGCCCAACTCATTCGCGACGTGATCATTGCAGAGACGAAACGGGTCTCGCTCGCCTATGTGAAGACTATGACGATGGCGCTGAGAGGATATTTACGGTTCCTTACCGCGCGGGGGGTGTGCCGGGCGGGACTCGATCATGCTGTGCCAATCATTCCGCAGTGGCGACTGTCGTCGCTGCCGCGATACATCAGCTCGTCAGATGTCGAGACGTTGATAGCAACGTGCGACCAGACCACGGCGACTCGCGTTCGTGATCGGGCGATCCTGCTGCTGTTGGCACGACTGGGCTTGCGGGCCGGCGACATTCTCTCTCTTCGTCTCACCGATATTGATTGGCAACAGGCGACGCTGTCGGTTCGTGGCAAGGGGCGGCGGGAGACGAGATTACCATTGCCGCAAGACGCTGGCGATGCTTTGCTCGCTTATCTGGATCAGGCCCGGCCGCACATCGCCGATGGTCGAATCTTCTTCATGTCGAATGCACCAATCCGGCCACTGACAGGTTCGAGCGCAGTCTCTGATGTTGTGCGTGGTGCAATACGAAAGGCCGGTATCCCCGCTCCGTCGAATGGGGCCAACCTGCTTCGGCATTCGGCCGCGACGGCCATGTTGCGGGGCGGAGCGACGCTCGACACAGTTGGCGCCGTACTGCGCCACCGCTCACCGGACATGACCGCGCACTACGCCAAAGTCGACGTGACGATGCTGCTGCAGATCGCGCAGCCATGGCCGGGAGATGCGTGATGCTGAGTCAATATCTTGTCAAGTATGTGGACCAGCAGCAGTCGCTGGGGTTCAAGTTCCGCGTCCAGCAAATCCTGCTGAGGGGCTACGTCGGCTTCGCCGAGGAGTGCGGCGACCGGCACATCAGAAGTGCCCGGGTCCTGGCATGGGCCGCACGTGCGCCGTCACCGGAGCAGCGCCGCAACCGGTTGCTTACCGTGCGGCGGTTTGCGCTGGCGATGCACGCCGAGGATCCGCGCCATCAGGTTCCGGCGGCGGATGCACTCGGCCACGCCGTCGTCAAGCGGCGACCGCCGTATATCTATAGTGCGGAAGAGATCTCACGACTGCTTCGTGCTGCGGCGGCACTCCGGCCAGCGGGCTCGATCAGACCGACCATGTATGCAACGCTCTTCGGCCTGCTCACCACTACTGGCATGCGGATCGCAGAAGCATTGGCGCTGCAGATCGACGATGTGACTGCCGATGGGCTCGTCGTCCGGCAGACCAAGTTCCAGAAGAGCCGGCTGTTGCCGCTTCACGCAACAGCTCGGCTGGCGCTCGACAGATATCTGGTCGCCCGGCGGTCGCTAACCACCACAGATCGTGCTCTCTTCGTATCGGTTGCCGGGCAGTCGCTGCCCTACAACACCGTGCGACGGATATTCCTGCAGCTCCTCGATGGCACCAATCTCAGGGGCGCGCACTCGGGGCGAGATCCGCGCATCCACGATCTGCGCCACACCTTCGCAGTCCGCTCACTGGAGCAGTGCCGCCACGATCGTGCTACGATCGTTCGCCATATCGTGGCGCTCAGCACCTACCTCGGCCACGCCCACGTGACCGACACCTATTGGTACTTGCAGGCCACGCCGGTCCTGATGGGCCAGATCGCCGAGGCCGGCGAGGCATTGCTCATTGGAGGTGCCGCATGACCGCGCTCGCCCCCTACCTGAGCAGCTTCCTACGCGAGCACTTGCCCAAAGAACGCGGAGCGAGCCAGCATACCTGCGAGGCGTATGCGCAGAGCTTCCAGCTGTTGCTGCACTTTGCCGCCGGCCGGCTCAAGCTCAAGCCATCGAAGATCGAGATCGAACGGCTCGACGCGCCGCTCATCTTGGCATTCCTGGAGCATCTAGAGAAGCAGCGCGGCAACTCGGCGCGAACTCGCAATGCCCGGCTCGCTGCGATCAACTCGTTCTTCCGCTATCTGGAATACAGGGTGCCATCCTGCCTCGACCAATCACGTCGGATCCGTGCGATCCCGATGAAGAAGACCGATCAGGCGCGAGCCATGCTGCATCTGGCCTTCGCCGCAGGCATGCGCGTGTCGGAGCTGGTCGGCCTCCGGCTCGATCAGATCGACCGCCAGACCATGTCCAGTGTGCACATCATGGGTAAGGGCCGTCGTGAACGTGTCTTGCCGCTCTGGAAACAAACGGCGGCAGCTGTGAAGGCTTGGCTCAAAGTGCGCCCAGTCACCGACGCTCCTGAGCTGTTCTTCAACGCCCGTGCTCAGGCGATGACCCGCTCGGGCTTTGAATACATCCTGACCAAGCATGTCGCCGTCGCCGCTCGCAAGGCGCCGTCGATCGCCGGCAAAGGCGTCAGTCCTCACGTACTGCGCCATACCTGCGCCATGCATACGCTTCAGGCGACTCGCGACGTCCGGAAAGTCTCGCTATGGCTCGGACACGCCAGCCTGCAAAGCACCGAGGTCTACCTTCGCGCCGATCCGACAGAGAAGCTCGAAGCGCTCGCCGCCATGTCGCCGCCGATGCTGACGCCCGGTCGATTCCGGGCGCCCGACAAGCTCCTGGCCATGCTGAATGTGGCCGGACGCAAGCCGAATTATGCGGAGTGAAATAGGCGAGAAGACCGCGGCGGGAACCAACTTCCCGCCGCACACTCCGCATAATCGTGGGCTCCGCATAATTGCGGAAGTCGACCGGCCTGGTTGCCACCATCACCCGAACCGCACCCGTTGGACCGATCACCGGCTCGCCTTCAGCGCCTGGACGATGGCCGCAATCGTGTTTGCGTCCGCGCCGCGACCGGCCCG
>NZ_PTFE01000206.1:0-3031 GCF_002936975.1 Bradyrhizobium sp. AC87j1 | reverse complement strand
GAAAGCGACATCATCAGCCTTCTCGACCCTTCCATGAACGCAAACTCGGCGACCAAACCAGGGATGATGTCGATAAAGAACCTCGCGAAGAACGATCCTGTGGGCGTTCTTGAGCCTTGTTGTACAATCTGGAGCGTCCCCACCAAGGCCTCGATATGCGCGTCCCCGCCGATCGCTTCTGGCCGAGCGCCCGCGCCATGCCGACCCGCGTTCCAAAAGTTGAATACGACAGCGGCGAGATCGTCCGTAGGGTCTCATCGACGAGACCCTACATCTCCTTCAAAGGACGCTTCTGGAAGGTTCCCCAGGCCTTCGCGCGCGAAAGTCTCGCCATCCGGCCGCTGGATCGTGACGGCCATTACGGAATCTTCTTCGCCAGCTGGCAGGTCGCATCGATCGACTTGACCAATGGCCAACCTGTCAGTGATGTGTCCGAACAGGTGTCAGCCATGTCCCCGGACTAAACACTTGACCGGGGCATCCAGTACGCCGCAGCTTTTCCGTATACGACTGACGTCTCTGGAATACTGGATCGCCCGATCAAGTCGGGCGATGACAGTTGAGCGTGTGGCACGAGCGCGGCGTCAGCTTCCCGCCGCCTTCAGCGCCTTCTCCATCTGCGGCAGCAGCACCGTCCGCAGATTGTCCGGCGTGATCGGGCCGACCAGCTTGTAGACGATGGTGCCTTCGCGGCCGACGACGAAGGTTTCGGGCACGCCGTAGACGCCCCATTCGATCGAGGCGCGGCCGTTGGCATCCACGCCGACACGGCCGAACGGGTTGCCGTAGCGCCCGAGGAACCGCCGCGCATTGTCCGACGCGTCCTTGTAATTGATGCCGACGAGCTGGAAGCGCTTGTCCTTGGCGAACTCGGTCAGGAGCGGCGCCTCGTCGTGGCACGGCACGCACCAGGACGCCCAGACATTGACCAGGCTGACCTTGCCCTTGAACGCGGCGGGGTCGAGGCCCGGCACCTGCGCGTTGTCGATCTGCAATCCCTCGAGCGGTGGCAGCGCCGTCTGCGGCGCCGGACGGCCGATCAGCGCGGAGGGAATTCGCGAGGGATCGCCGCTGCCGAGCCGGAACCAGAACAGCAGCGCCAGTGCGATGAACGCAATCAGCGGCAGCACCATCAGGAAAGTGCGGCGCTGCGGCGCTGCGGAGGTCGATTGCTCGTTCATGACGCGTCCATGGCGCTACGGCCGGAGCGGCGGGTGATGCCGCGCTCCTCCAGCTCGCGCAGGCGCTGCGTCTGGTTGCGATAGTCGAGCACGATCCAGCCGATCAGGATCACGACCACGAGGGCCGCTGCGGCATAGGACGTCACAATGAAGGATGCATAAGGACCGAGCGACATCATCCTGCGGCCCCAATTTCTCTCGACGCGTTTTGTCCGCGCGCACCGGTGCCCATTTCGTTCGAGAACGCGACACGGCTCGCCTGCATCATTTGCAGGGAGCGGACCCGGCGGCGCAGGATTTCGTTGCGCATCGCCGCCAGATGCAGCGTGACGAACAGCAGCGTGAACGCGATCGCCATCACCAGCAGCGGAATCAGGAACGATTTGTCGAGGGCCGAGCCGCCCATGCGCATCACCGAGGCCGGCTGGTGCAGCGTGTTCCACCAGTCGACCGAGAACTTGATGATCGGCAGGTTGAGCGCACCGACCAAGGTCAGCACCGCGGCGGCGCGTGCGGCGCGCGAGGGATCGTCGACCGCGCGCCATAGCGCCATCAGGCCGAGATACATCAGGAACAGGATCAGCACCGAGGTCAGCCGCGCATCCCACTCCCAATAGGTGCCCCACATCGGCCGGCCCCACAGCGAGCCCGTCAGCAGCGCGAGGAAGGTGAAGGCGGCGCCGATCGGAGCTGCGGCCTTGGCGGCGACGTCGGCGAGCGGATGCCGCCACACCAGCGTGCCCAGCGAGGCGATGCTCATCACGCCCCAGACGAACATCGACAGCCAGGCGTTGGGCACGTGGATGAACATGATCTTCACGGTCGCGCCCTGCTGATAGTCATCGGGCGCAAGCGCGGCTTGATAGAGACCGATTGCAAGCAGCAGGACGGTCGCGGCCGCAAGCCACGGCAGGACCCGCGCTGTCAGCGCAAGGAACCGCGTGGGGTTGGCGAGGTCGATCAGCGTCATGGTACCCTGATAATCGTCGGTGGCCGCTCAGGCAATCAGCACGAAAGCGAGGGACGAAAGTTGATCGGGGTCAAGGTCAGTCGCGCGCATCTCAGTCGAGCCCATGCCGCAGGCTCGCTGCGGCTGCGAAGGGGCCGATCACGAGGCTGACCAGGGACAGCGCGCACAGGATCGAGAACGGCGCGCCGAACGTCATCGGACCGACGATCACGGCCTGCGAGGCCGCAACCCCGAAGATCAGCACCGGGATCGACAGCGGCAGCACCAGCACCGCCATCAGCAGCCCGCCGCGATGCAGCGTCACCGCCAGCGCCGCACCGATCATGCCGGTGAAGGTCAGGGCCGGGGTGCCCGCCAGCAGCGTCAGCGCCACCGCGCCGGTCGCGACCATGTCGAGGTTGAGCAAGAGGCCGAGCACGGGGGTTGCGACAATCAGCGGCAGGCCGGCGGCCAGCCAATGCGCCAGCGCCTTGGCGGCGCAGGCGAGTTCCAGCGGCGTCCGGCTCATCGTGATCAGGTCGAGCGAGCCGTCCTCGTGGTCGGCCATGAACAGCCGGTCGAGGGTGAGCAGGCTCGCCAGCAGTGCGCCGAGCCAGAGGATGGCCGGCCCCAGCCGCGACAGCAGCGCCAGGTCCGGCCCCACCGCGAACGGCATCAGGACGACTACGGTCAGGAAGAACAGCACGCCAATCAGCGCCCCGCCGCCGACGCGGAGCGCGATCCTGATGTCCCGGCGGATGAGGGCGGAGAGGGCGGTCATGGGGTGGCTCCGGCGGCGGAGTCGCCATGAAGATTCGGCCCGCGCCTCAGGCAGACTGCGCTCCCTCCCCCCTTGTGGGGGAGGGCGGGGGAGAGGGGTAGCCCCGGGAGAGATGCTTGC
>NZ_PTFE01000205.1:0-3037 GCF_002936975.1 Bradyrhizobium sp. AC87j1 | reverse complement strand
GGTGGGCCACGATCGCGACCTGAGCCGCCCGCCGAGGGCGACCACTACAGACTTGGCTGGCAATTGCCGTAACCACGGCCCTTCTCCTGCCGTCCTCAACTTCAAAAGCCGATAACGCAACAGGCCCCTTGTGGGAGAAGGTGGCGCGAAGCGCCGGATGAGGGGTTCTCCCCGCACGCCGGACTATTCGTGAGGATAGAGACCCCTCACCCGGCTTCGCTATCGCGAAGCCACCCTCTCCCACAAGGGGAGAGGGTGAGAAGCAATTCACCGCGCCGCGGCAACCTTCAAGGATGGCGGCATCAATCCGCCCATGGGGCGGCCGGAGCGTGCAGGGTTGAGCTGGTAGAGACCGCGGCGCTCGGTAATCGGACGGAACGCATCGGTGATGCCGACGACGGATTCGGCAGCGCCGAGCAGCAGCGTGCCGTCGGCCTCCAGGCCCTTCGCCATCCGCTCGAAGATCACCGCCTTGGTGTCCTGGTCGAAATAGATCAGCACGTTGCGGCAGAAGATCACGTCGAACGTGCCGAGATGGGAGAAATCCTGCAGCAGATTGAGCTGGCGGAACTGCACCATCGCGCGAATGTCGGCATTGAGCTGCCAGACCTCGCCGGATTGCGTGAAGTACTTCATCAGGTGCTGGATCGGCAGGCCGCGCTGCACCTCGAACTGGCTGTAGATTCCAGCCTTGGACTTCTCCAGCACCTCCTGCGACAGATCGGTGGCGACGATCTCGATGCGCCAGCCGGCCAACGCTGCGCCCATCTCCTTCACGCACATCGCGATCGAATAGGGCTCCTGCCCCGTCGACGACGCCGCCGACCAGATGCGCAAGCTCTTGCGCATCGCCCGCGCCTTGATCAGGCCCGGCAGGATGGTGTCGCGTAAATGATCGAACGGGATCTTGTCGCGGTAGAAGAAGGTCTCGTTGGTGGTCATCGCTTCGACCACGTCGGTGGCAAGCCGGCCGTCGCCGTTCCTGATCTTCAGCACGAGATCGGGAATGCCTGATAGACTCGCCTTGCGCGCCAGCGGCAACAGCCGGCTCTCGACCAGATATTGCTTGTCGGGCGACAGATCGAGGCCGGAGCGCTCTTTCAGGAACTTGCGCAGATAGTCGTAGTCAACCGGCGTCACGCGCGGTCTCCCGCGAACAGGCGGTTGACCTTGGCGCCGATCTGGTTGAGCGGCAGGATCGCCGCGCAGATGCCGGCATTGGCCGCCGCGCCCGGCATGCCCCAGACCACGCTGGAGGCTTCGTCCTGCGCGATGACGCTGCCGCCGGCGGCAACGATGTCCTTGCCGCCGCGCATGCCGTCCGAGCCCATACCGGTCAGGATCACGGAGAGGATGCTGCCGTGCCAGATGTCGATGGCGGAGGTGAAGAGCGGATCGACCGCGGGCTTGCAGAAATTGACGGCGGGGCCGTCGTCGAGCGCGATCACGGTGTCCGCACCGCTGCGCGCCACGCGCATGTGCTTGCCGCCGGGCGCCAGATAGATCCGTCCCGGCTTCACCGGCTCGCCGTCGACCGCCTCGGCTGCCGGCTTACGGCTCGAACGCGCCAGATGCTCGGCAAGGATGGTGGTGAAGGTCGGCGGCATGTGCTGGGTGATCAGCACCGGGAAGCGGTCGATCACCGGGCCGAGCTCGGTGACGAGCGCCATCAGCGCCTGCGGACCGCCAGTCGAGGAGCCGATCAGCAGCACCTTGGGGGCCTGATTGGAGAACGGGCGCATGGTGAGCGCCCCGGATGACGCAGCAGGTACCGCCGGAGCGGGCACTGTGGGCCGCGCAACAGGACTACGCGGGGCCGGAGCCGGGCCCGCTGGCGCCAGCGGCGGGCTTGCGACCGCGGCCTTGCGACGCAGCCGCGCACCGAGATGGCGGATCTTCTGGATCAGGTCGTGATGAAAGATGTCGGCGGCCGACGCCTCGCGCGTCGATTCCGGCTTCGGAATGTAATCGGCGGCGCCGAGCGACAGCGCCTTGAAGCTGATCTCCGCGTTACGGCGGGTCAGCGTCGAGGCCATGATGATGACGAGATCGCGCTTCTTCGCCAGCAGCTGCGGCAGCGCCGAGATGCCGTCGAGCTCGGGCATTTCGATGTCGAGCACGGCAACGTCAGGATTGATGCGTTCGATCTGGTTGACCGCTTCGAGCCCGGTGCGCAGCGAGGCAGCGACCTCCATGTCGTGCTCGGCACCGATCCAGCGCGAGATCAGACCGCGGATGACGACGGAGTCGTCGACGATCATCACCCGCAGCGGCCCCGCTTCGCGCGAGCCGGTCGTAGCCGAATTACCTGCGAACGCAACACTCATTACTCACCAACTCAGACTGAAAGGGTACAGTTGAAAACAAGCGCCGAAGAATCCCTTCGGCCTCCGGCCGATCGCTCAGATAAGGCCGACTTCCTGGAATTTCGCCGTCACGATGTCCTTGTCGAACGGCTTCATGATGTACTCGTTGGCGCCGGCATGCAGCGCGCGCGCGATATGCGCGACGTCGTTCTCGGTGGTGCAGAACACCACCTTGGGCTGGTCGCCGCCGGGCATGCGCCTGAGATGGCCGAGGAACTCGTAGCCGTCCATCACGGGCATGTTCCAGTCGAGCAGCACCGCATCGGGCAAGCCGCGCTTGCAGGCCTCCAGCGCCTTCTCACCGTCCTCGGCTTCGAGGATCTGGAAGTCGAGGCCCTCCAGGATCCGGCGCGCAACCTTGCGGATGACGCTGGAATCATCAACGACGAGACAAGTTCGCATGTGAACCTCTGCTTCCTCCCCCTTTGCGGGGGGCACTTCCAATTACTGGCACGTCGGCGGCGAGCCGCCGTATCAGGCCGCCATCATTTCCGGCGCGAGCTCGAGGACCCGATCGACGTCGAGGACGACCATGAGCTGGCCCTCGAGGCGATGGACGCCGCCGGCGAGCTTGGCCATGCGAGGATCGAGGTTGACGGGGTTTTCTTCCATGCCGGCTTCGGGCAGGCGAAGGACCTCGCCGATCTGATCGATCAGCAGGCCATAGGATT
>NZ_PTFE01000204.1:0-3090 GCF_002936975.1 Bradyrhizobium sp. AC87j1 | reverse complement strand
CCAGGGTGTTGACGAAGAACCCGATCAGCTCTTCGATCTGCCGGTGCCCCCGATTGGCGCTCGGCACGCCAATCACAAGATCGTCCTGCCCCGACAGACGCGACAGCACCGCCGCCCAGGCCGCCAGTACCGTCATGAACAACGTCGTGCCATGCTGCAGGCTCAGCTGCTTCAGCTCCCGCGTCAAATCCGCATCGATGATGACCGGAACCGTGGCCGCGGCAAACGATTGCTGGGCAGGCCGCGCATGGTCCGTCGGCAAGACAAGACGGGCTGTGCCTGCCAGGGCGCTGCGCCAATACTGCGCCTGCTTCTGCAGCCGTTCCCCCGACAGCCATTGGCGTTGCCAGGCGGCGTAATCCGGATACTGGATCGCAAGCGGCGGCAGAGGATCGTCCTGCCCAGCCTCGAACGCCCGGTAAAGCTGGCTAAGTTCACGCAGCAGCACGCCCATCGACCAGCCGTCCGAGACGATGTGATGCTGGGTCAGCAGGAAGACGTGCTCCTCATCCGACATCCGCACCAGATGCCCGCGGATCAGCGGACCGCGCGCAAGATCGAATGGCGTGCGCCCCTCTTCATGGCGAAGATCCAAAAGTGCCGCTTGTGCATCCGATCTCTCCCGCAGATCGTGCTCAACTATCGGCATTCCCGCATCCGGGGGCAGAACCTCAACCCGTGGCTTGCCCTGCGTCGCGTCAAAAACACTGCGCAGCGCCTCATGACGCGCAAACACACGGTCAAGGCTGCGCTGCCAGGCGCTGCGGTCGAGCATCCCGCGCAGTCGCAAGGTCAGCGGAATGTGATAGTTCGTGCTGCCTTCGTTCAGTTGCGCCAAAAACCATAGCCGCTGCTGCGCAAACGACAGCACAAGCGGCTCATGACGCGACACGGCTGCAATCGACGGTAGCTCTTGCGGACCGCAGCGGCTCAACAGCTCGACGATGCTTGCCGCCAGGTCAGTCAGCACTGGCCTTGCGAACAGCGTCGACAACGGCAGTTCGACCCCGACAGCCTGTGACAGCCGGCTCGACATCTGCACGGCCAAGAGCGAGTGGCCGCCCAGTTCGAAGAAGTGGTCGTTGCGCCCGATGCGCTCGACACCCAGGAGCTCGGCCCAGATCCGCGCCAGCGCCGTCTCGACCGCACCTTGCGGCGCCTCATAGGCCGCCAGCGCATAGGCCTGATCGGCCGGCGCCGGCAGCGCGTTCCGATCGAGCTTGCCGTTCACCGTCAGCGGAAGCGCCGCCAGTCGCACGAACGCACTCGGCACCATGTAGTCCGGCAGCCGCGCACTTAAGTGCGCGCGCAAGGCGCCCGCAAGCCCGCTTCCGTCGCCCTCGTCCGAGCCGGCCTCTGGCGCACAGACCACATAGGCGATCAGATGCTTGTCGCCGACGCCGTTCTGGCGCGCCACCACCACCGCCTCGCGCACCCAGGCGTGCTCGCAAAGCTTTGCTACGATCTCGCCCGGCTCGATGCGATAGCCGCGGATCTTCACCTGATCGTCGTTACGGCCCAGGAACTCAAGATTGCCGTCCGGCAGATAACGTGCAAGGTCGCCGGTCCGGTACAGCCGATCGCCCTCGACAAACGGACTGGCGATGAACCGCTCGGCTGTCAGCTCAGGGCGGTTCAGGTAGCCCCGTGCCACCCCCGCCCCGCCAATGTAAAGCTCGCCCACCGCGCCGAACGGCACGGGCGCGCCATGGCCATCCAACAGGTACACCCGCGTGTTGGCGATTGGACGCCCGATCGGGACCAACGCCCCATTGAAATCAGCCGGGCAAGTCCAGATCGTCGCGAAAGTCGTCGTCTCGGTGGGCCCGTAGCAGTGAATGAGACGTACGCGGCCTTTTTCTTTCAGCAATCTCAGAAATGAGGCAAGATCACCGCGATCACCCCCACAAAGGAGGTACTTCAGCTGCGCCAACGTCGGAGCAATCGATGATGTATATTGGTTGAATAATGCTGTTGTCAGAAACAGTGATGTCACGCCGTGCTTCTCTATCGCCCGGGCAAAACTAGGAGTATCCCTGACGGTGGCGGCATGCATGACAACAATGCAACCACCGTTAAGCAGCGGCGCCCATACTTCGAAGGTGCTTGCGTCGAAGGCGGGATTGCCAGCCCATGCCACCCGATCTCCTGCATCGATCTTCACATACCCACTGTTGATCACGAGCCGGTTGACGGCACGATGAGGAACAACAACTCCTTTGGGAAGGCCAGTTGAGCCGGAGGTGTACATGACGTAAGCGGCAGTTTCAGCGCTCAACGCCAGCCCAGGATCGGAACTACATCCCGTTCCAGCTATGAGCGGCTCAATAGCACGAACGGGTATCCTCGCCTCAACCAGATCATCAGCGCAAAGCACCAAGCGTGCAGCACAATCGGCCATCAACAATTCTTGTCGCGCCGACGGAAGGGCGCGATTGATCGGTACATACACGCTGCCGGCCTTCAGAATGGCCAGCTGCGCCACCAGAAGAGCGACGGAGCGGTCCAGCAGAGTGGCAATGCGATCCCCAGGTTTGACCCCAACGGCGATCAGGTGATGTGCCAGGCGGTTGGCCCGCGCATTGAACTCGCCATAGCTCAGCCGCTCATCTTCGCAGACGACCGCCACCGCATCCGGCGCCTTGTGCACCTGCGTCTCGAACAGCTCGTGGATGCACCGCTCCGCGGGATACGGCGCCGCCGTCCGGTTCAGCTCCTCCAGCAGATACGTGCGCTCGGCAGCCGAGAGCAGCTCAATCCGGCGGACCTCTTGCTGCGCATCGGCAGCCATCGCCCGCAGCAGCGCCAGCAGATAACCACGCTGCCGCTCGATCGTCGCCTGATCAAACAGCGCCGTGGCATAACCCAGCGTTCCGGCGATCTCCTCGCCATGCTCGCCAAGGCTCAGCTCCAGATCGAACTCGACCTGATCAAGCTCGTCCCCGGCAGCTTCGACACTCAGCCCCGGCAGGTCCAATGCTCCAACCGCATTGTTCTCCCAGGCCAGCATCACCTGCAACAACGGCGTGTGATCAAGAGCCCGGGGCGGCTGCACGATCTCCACCACCTGCTCGAACGGCAGGTCCTGAT
>NZ_PTFE01000203.1:0-3220 GCF_002936975.1 Bradyrhizobium sp. AC87j1 | reverse complement strand
CAGCTGACCTGCGGCCGCCGCTTCCGCGTCCTCACCGTGGTCGATGACTGCACCCGCGAGTGCCTGGCGCTGGTGGCCGATACCTCGCTCTCCGGCATCCGCGTAGCCCGGCAACTTGACCGGCTGACGATCGAGCGCGGCAAGCCGAAGATGGTGGTCAGCGACAACGGTAGCGAACTCACCAGCAACGCGATTCTGACATGGGCGGATCACAGCGGCGTCGAATGGCACTACATCGCGCCGGGCAAACCTATGCAGAACGCCTTCATCGAGAGCTTCAATGGGCGCTTGAGGGACGAACTCCTGAACGAGACGTTGTTCACGTCTCTGGCCCAGGTTCGCATGGCTCTCGGATGCTGGCGGGCCGATTACAACGACACACGCCCACACTCGCAGCTCGGATGGAAGACCCCGTCGGAGTTCGCCTTGACCTACCATCCGCGCGCGCATCTGGCGCTGCGCTATGCCGAAAGCTGCGCGCCAGCTCCCGTCGCTCCCACCGCCCAAATGAGCAAATCCAACGACCGGGGCGAACTCAGGACAGGAAGCCCCGCGCCTCCTCGTCACTTATAACCACCATGACTCGCGGAAACTCGAGCCCCTTGACGCCCTGGTGTGTACCAAACGGCGACCTTCCGCTGACGTATTCATCGTAGGCTTCAATTTGCTGGAAGTCGGTGTCCAGCATCTCGCGCCAGGCCAATACCTCTCCGGCCTCTCGCTCCTCGCTGTCATCCGAAGAAGTAGCGTCCGGCGCCGCAAATGGCGCCAACGCCTCCGGAACATCAAAAAGGCCGCTGGCCGCAACATTCTCCAGCACCTCCCGGAACGTCGGCTTGTTCGACGATGTGAATAGTCCGAGCAGAGCATCTGCCGCGTTCTTGGCACGCCTGAGCTGTTCGCTCCCCCCTGATTTGAGGGCCTCAGGAGCGAGTAGAGGTGAAGACTCGCGAACAATGCTGGCAAGAGCAAACGCGTCATTTGCCCGCAGCGCCTTGACCGCCGGCAGCACCTGTCGACTGAAGAACTTCAATGACGGAGACGTTCCTTCGAGAAGCGAGGTCTGAACGCGGCTCTCTCGATAGAGCGGGCGAAACATCTCGGCAAAGCCAAAGCGCACCGCCGCCATATGGTGTTCCAACGTCAGCGTCTTGAAATTGCGAGGTCGATCTTTCCAGGCTCGATCGCCCGTGACCTCATCCATTCTATCAACAACATGCTGCTCGACGCGTTGCTTGTCACTGCCGCTTTCCTGAACCGCGAACAATCTGACACATCCCTCCGGCTTGTCCGCACGTCCAATCTGAACCACATCATCCACTTCGCTGCGAATGCGGTTGAGCAGCCGAATGACCCGGTGAGGCCACCTATGGTTCATAGCTTTTCGCGGAAAGACCCAGCCGTGCAGGCCTTGGCCCAGATCGACCTTACCATCAGCGTAGATGCGCTGCATCGTGTCCCCGAGTAAGCCAAGCCCAAAATGCTCAGCATTGTCGCGCTGAACTCTCAGCAAAGCTTCCATGAGGTGACGGTTCGTATCCTGGCTCTCGTCTACCAGCAAAATCGGGTATCGAGAAACCAGGAGGCGCTGAAGCGTGCCTTTTGACGTGAGAAACTCTGATGTGATGGCGATCACCTCAGCATGATTCAAAGCGTCTCTGGTCCTGTTGTCTCCGGTTGGGCTGTAAACGAACGTTACGATACCATCGAGAGCGGCTAGACGCCGCCTGCGGCTTTCTAGCGAACGGACATTTTCTTGGTAGGTTTTCGTCGACTTGTTCTTCGTACCGGCGACAGTTGTTTCAAGCTCCGCAATCCGCTTCGTCAGTGAATTCCTCATCCACGATCGGATGTCCTCATTGTGGCCGGAGATGAGGGACCAGGCGAAGGCGTGTATCGTCGAGACGTCAATGCGCGGATCATAGTCTAATCGGCGAAGAATCTCGTCGCAGGCCGCATTGATGTAGGTGATGACACCGAGCTTTTGCTGGGACAGCGCCAGACGCCGCCCAGAGCTCTGTCTTATGTGCTTGATGGCCTCAACCAAGGACCGCGTTTTTCCCGAGCCGGCACCGGCAAACAGAAAGAAGCTTTTAGGATGATCCAAGTCCAGGCAAGTCGCAATGACCCGATCGGCGTCTGCATCGCGATTATTATCATTGGATAGAGGTTCAGACATCTGCGACCGCCGGCTCCGTCGATAGCAGTTCGACCTGCTTTCTTCTCAGTTGATTATCCAGCCACTCAAGCCCCTCTCCGATGTAGCGCGGGATCTTCAGACTTTCGAAGTCCTCCGCCACCAGAATATTCAGTGCAAAGGCTCCGTTGTCCGCGTTATTTCGGAGGGCCTCGAACAGCTGTTCGCCGATCTTTGCTACGTCCGTTGCGCCGGCAATCGCCTCTCGAAACTTTCGGACCAAGCCCGCTCCTTCCAAGCGCCCGAAGAACGCCATGTTCTCAAACGCGAGCGCATCTTCAAATGTGTAAGGCAGAGCAGCTTGCGCGGTCGCGGCAGTCTCTGGCCAAATGACCTCGACCGGCGTTTGGTACGCCACGCAGACCTCGTGCATCAGATCACCCGGAAGCCTCTTGATTACGGCTCCGTCCAGCAACTCATCAAGGCTCGATTTCTGCGGCAACCAAGTTTTGAGCGTGTCGTTGTTCGTCGTAAGCCCGGCGCCCAGCTTCGGCTGGGCGGCGTGATAGCTGATCTTCTCTTTGACCGAATCGGTTGCAGGAGTCACTTTCTTCTCCTGGGCATCGAGATCTGTGACCACCAATGTGGTGAGCCCTAGGTGATGGACGAGCGGCTTGAGCCTGTGCGCATGGCTACCGCCCACCTCGAGAATGGTGACATACCCTTGGTCCACCCTTGGGAAGCCGCGGCGAATGAAGTGAGGAAGTAACACGCGTTCGGCAGTTCCCTCGACAAGTATAAGAGCATCGGCAAAGAATAAATCGGCGTGCTGGGCGAGCAGGTAACGAGCGACAAAGCGCGATGTCTCGTCCGACTGTCCGAACGCATTGGTGAGGTTTACGACGATAGAGACGGGAACCGCAATGCCGTTCAAGCCCGCAGGAAGGCGCCGGAAGTTGACCTGCCACTGAATTTTCATCCAGCGGCAGTTAGAGTCTCGAGGTTTTGTACGCCAAGTGGCGCGGGTGGAGCAACGGACGATCGGCGGAGCTGGTCGGGGTTGCGCAGCCGATCGTCCGTTGC
>NZ_PTFE01000202.1:0-3282 GCF_002936975.1 Bradyrhizobium sp. AC87j1 | reverse complement strand
CAGTGAAGACCGGCGGTCTGGCGGCAGCCCCACCCGCCGCCGCTGACTGAGCATCGTCTCGCATCTGCTGCGGTGTGTACGGCAGATCAACGAAAGAGTTGAGACCGCGGTAGATGTCTGACGACTGAGCTGGCGCGTCTGATAGGTCAGTGAAGACCGGCGGTCTGGCGGCAGCCCCACCCGCCGCCGCTGACTGAGCATCGTCTCGCATCTGCTGCGGTGTGTACGGCAGATCAACGAAAGAGTTGAGACCGCGGTAGATGTCTGACGACTGGGCTGGCGCGTCCGACGGTCCGGTGAAGAGCGGCGGTTTGGCGACGGCCCCACTCATCGGCGCCGACTGAGCCTCGTCTCGCATCTGCTGCGGCGTGTACGGCAGATCCACGAAAGAGTTGAGACCTCGGTAGATCGCCGACGACCCATCTGGTACCGCTTCCGGCGTCGGCCACACAAAATCGTACGGCAGGTGCGGCGACCACGTTGAGTTCGACTCGCCACGCCGCGGCTCCCCACCCGCCTGGTCAGGGGAGACGCCCAGCGCAGCGTTCGCCTCGACGAGCCATAGGTAGTTCCGAAGACGATCGAAGCCCATGTCCGCGGTTCGATGGGCTTTTTTAAAGTCCGTGTAATCGTCGTTGAACGACCTTTGCTGCTCGCTGGTGCCGGTGAGTCGGCTCACCATGCTCCCCCGCCCCTTGCTTTGGAGCCAAGCACCGAATCTTCGTTGGTTGCGGGCCAGATCTTGAACAACTTTTTTCCGGCTAGTCTCCTCGGGTTTGAGCATGCTCAGCTCTGCCTTTTCCAGGCCATCAATGATGCGGGCGTCATCGGGGTAAGGATGCAATGTGGGCGACGGGACAGCATGACCGCTGGGCTCCCGAGACGCACCCGCTCCGGAAACGTGCTCGGCATCGCAAACCTTGTTTAACGCGAACAATAGAAGCTCGTCCTTCGGGAACAACTTCTGAGCGAATTCAATGCGCGCAGCGTGGTCTAGCCCGGATATCGAGTAGCCCTCAAGAGTAAGCGCGTTAGAAAATCTGCGAAGACTACGATCATGACGAGCAGCGCTGCCTGTTGTCATGCCACTGGCATTAAGCCGCTCTGAGAGGGGCGCGTCTTCCGCTGAGGGGATCGTGCGCGGCCGCCCGCCAGAAGCTACATAGCTCGGATCACGATACGCACGAAGGACACTCAACCCTTTCTTCATGTCTTCGTCCTTCGGGAAGTAAGTCTTGACGTGACGGACCAGGGACTCGTGGTCCCCCAGAACAATCGTTTGGCGATGAGCGCCAAGATGATTTCCAAGTCGGCGAAGCGCCTGAGTATAGCGCTTAACCGTCTTCAGGTTTGGCTTTTTCTGAGCCGCATATTTGGCAATCGCATTGTCGATAATGTCCCGATCTTCTGCAGAGAGATGGGGATGGTGGTTGCGGCCGCCACCGGAGACAGGACGCGGATCGGGTGGGCGCGCCTCGGCCAAGTGCTGCTCAAAGCCCTCTTGCCCGGCATGGCCACCCTGGTGCTCTTCCAAGACGGCGTGCGGCACCTGGGACCAAGCTGTTACATTGGATGGATCGAAATTGTCCGGGTCCACGCTAGCCTCACGTCCAAGAAATCAATTGAGCTGATCCTATTATGGATAGGCTTTCCAGAAGCTGACGAGGCCGTCGCTCGTGAAGCAATGCATCGCCGCAGCTGCAAAACGAAACTGCCCCGCGGCTCTCAATTGTCGCGGGGCTTCATGGGTTTCAGGACCCGCCTTCCTCGCCGCCGATGAAGCCTTCCGGCGGCATGGGAGCCGACGACCCGTCATTGCTCTGGTTGCGAAACGGCATACCGGCGGCTCCGCACTTGTCCGCCGTCGATCTTCTCTCCCGGTCCGATCACTTTCGAGCTTGATCAGATGGGCCCAGCTGTCGTCGAAGTCGCAGAGATAATGGATCGCCTTTCGTGGATGATGCCGCAGAGCCGCGCCTTTGCAATATCGATGGGCTTCTGCTGACACCTTCTCGCGGCACATGGCATATGCAAGTTTCACGATCTCTTTGAAGAGATCAGCTTATGTCTATGCTTGAACATACCCTTCAGTCGGATGTCCGCTGGACAGATGGGTGGGTTCCAGGCAGAAGGACATCGACCCACGCCGGCCGCTTTCGCACTTTGTGAATCTCGTCGGGTTCGTCAGCTTTCGGAAAGCTAGTCCCTGTACGGTGACGTCGAAGTTAGCGGCGCGTGGTAGGGACAGCGCTTGCCCCGTGTATGCGTGGGGCTTTGGGGCGCCGAGTCACGTTTCTGCTAACTTCAACCAGTGCGGGCGTGGCAGCGACAGCGTCTGATCCAGCAGCCCGACCAGCGCCGAGTCGCGCCCGCGCTGCTCTAGGTGTGAGACTGGGATCATATAAAAACCATCGGACAACGTCTTCCAGATCAACTAATAGCCGGCTTGCGCCCGCTCCGCGGAGAGGGGCTCCAGGCGTAAATTCAGAAAAATTGCTTTGTAGTCGGCTCAGCGCAGAGTTTGACCGTCAGGCTTCGAACGAATACAGTGCATAGTGTTATCACTGTCGGTTCCGGTTTTGGGATCTTCAACCAGAGCCGCGCGCGTACAGGGCGCCACATCCATGTTCCCTACCGTGGTTGCACTGTCGGAGGCGATGCGGCTGTCCGGCATCGATCACGAAAGATCCACTCGCGGGCCTCGGGTCTGTTGCAACCTCCGAAACACTCACGCCGTCCTTTGCGTGACGACAGTCGATATATCATGTCGGTTCGGGTTCCTGTAGCAACAACTCACCCATCTGATCTGACCGAACGGTAAATTCCGCATAATTAGGATCAAAGAGGGTCGTCATTCCATTCGATGTCGACGTTGCGATTGTGTGGGCGCCACCTGCGGCGAAACGCAAGCTGACCAAATAGATCACCCCATCGTCAGTGACCTCATTCACGATTTGGTCAATGCGCGAAGATGTACCAAACCTATATCGCGTCTGTTCGGCGAACGGATCTAGGCCGGCTTCGCGTAACATCGTACTTTTTGCCTGAAGGTTGTGAGAACCTTCCGCCCCATCACTTCGCAACAGACTCTTGAGGTCTTCATACCGCTGCTGCCGCATAGCCGCTGCGTTATGATTTTGAGTCCCCAGGTGCAGCGTAAGCGGCAAGCTGAGGCCGTCAGGCGGCGTGGTTCCATGGCATAAGCGCGTCGATTTCGCTGCTCGGCCAGCCGTTGGCGATACGCTGAAGTGTGAGGGTGAGCCAGGCGAACGGATCGACATT
>NZ_PTFE01000201.1:0-3363 GCF_002936975.1 Bradyrhizobium sp. AC87j1 | reverse complement strand
CGGTAAGCCGAAAATGGTCGCCCTCATCGCCGTGGCCCGCAAGCTCATCACCATCCTCAACGCCATGCTCAGGGATCGAAAACCATGGCAACCCGCTTGACAAAGAACACAGTCGCTGAGGTGCGAGACGTGCGGCGCGTAGCGTCGCACGGGGAGCCTCGAAGGATGGGCTACGGGTTGCGGTCCATCCTTCGAGGCTCACCTTGCGATGCGGACGCATCGCAAGGTGAGAACCTCAGGATGACGACGGAGCTTGTGGTGGCAGTGCATGGCTGACCTAAGCACATCCAATTGTCTTGAGCCCTCACCCTCGACCGTGTAAGGCCGCAAGCATCCCACCCAGGTGCCCCCTTGAACCTCCTCCCCCAAAATCCCGTGGCTGCGTCCGGCTCGTTCGCGGCGATGAAGTCGGTGCCGTACCGGCTCCAGTTCATCGCCTACGTGCTGGCGATGATGGCTGACAACATCGAGCATGTGATCAGCTATTGGGTGGTGTTCCAGAAATTCCATTCGCCGGCGCTGGCGGGTTTTGCTGTGCTGTCGCACTGGCTGCCGTTCCTGCTGTTCTCGGTCGCCGTCGGCGGGCTTGCCGACCGGTTCGATCCGCGCCGCATCATCCAGTGCGGCATGCTGCTGTTCATCGTCGCATCAAGCGGATGGGGATTCTTCTTCATCACCGACACGATCCAGATGTGGCACGCGATGCTGCTGCTGGTGATCCATGGCAGCGCCGGCGTGCTATGGCAGACGCCGAACCAGTTGCTGCTCTACGACCTCGTCGGTCCCGCCGACCTGCCGAGCGCGGTGCGGCTGAACGCGATGGCGCGCTATCTCGGCATTCTGGTCGGACCTGCCGTGGGCGGAATCATCATGCTGACGCTGGGCACCTCGCACGGCATCATCTTCAACACGCTGTTCTATCTGCCGATGCTGCTCTGGCTGTTCTGGGCGCCGGTGCGCGACAACAGCGTGGCGGTGCGGCGCTTTGCCGTGCGCGGCCTTGCCGACATCGTGCTGACCATCCGCGCCATCGGCACCCAGCCGACCCTGACCGCGATGACCTGGCTTGCCGGCCTCACCTCCTTCATGATCGGCAATGCCTACCACGCCCAGATGCCGGGTTTTGCCGGCGATCTCGGTCATGGCGATCCCGGCGTCTCCTACAGCGTGCTGCTCGCGGCGGATGCGGCCGGCGCGGTGCTCGCCGCTATCGCGCTGGAATCCTGGGGACGGATCAAGGGCACGCCGAGCACCGCGATGCTGCTCGCGATGCTCTGGAGCGTGGCGCTGCTCGGCTTCGCCACAGTGCGGATCTACCCGGTTGCGATCGTGCTGCTGTTCTTCGCCGGCTTCTTCGAGCTGTCGTTCAACACCATGGCGCAGGCCCTGGTGCAGGTGAATGCCCCGCACGACATCCGCGGCCGGGTCGTCGGTCTTTATAATATGGCGGGGCTCGGGATGCGGGCGTTCAGCGGCATCACCGTCGGGCTGTTTGGCGCGGCGATCGGCATTCACTGGTCGCTCGGGCTGTCCGCCGCGGTGCTGCTGGCGCTGCTGCTCCTGCTGCAGCGGCGCGCGACGAGGCCGGCTTGAGCCCCCCTCCGGGTGTGGCTTTCCGAACGCATTGTGTCTGTCCGTTACTGCCGCGCCCGATCCTAACGCGGCATTAACCCTATGCACCTTAGGGTCGTCCCGGACTCCGCCCGGGCGGGGGGTCGGGTGTTGAAAATGGCGTTGGCGAACAAAAAATTTCTTCCTGCCGCCGAAGAGCGTCGGCGTTTTCAGCGGGTGAAGGTGCACCTGCTCGGCCGCTACATGCTGCCGGACCGCCGCGAATTCCCCTGCCAGGTGATCAACATGTCGCCGGGCGGCCTGGCGCTGCTTGCCCCCGGCATCGGCAATGTCGGCGACCGCGTCGTCGCCTATCTCGACCATATCGGCCGCGTCGAGGGCAAGATCACCCGCATCATCGACAATGGCTTCGCCATGACGATCGGGGCGACGCCCAGGAAGCGCGACAAGCTCGCGGCGCAGCTGACCTGGCTCGCCAACCGCGACATCCTCAATCTGCCGGAGGACCGCCGCCACGACCGTATCGTGCCGCGCAACCCGATCGCGGTGCTGACGCTCGAGGACGGCACCAAGATGACCTGCCGCATCATCGACCTTTCCTTGTCCGGTGCTGCCATCGCCGCGGAGAACCGGCCGCCGCTGAAATCGACGGTCATGCTCGGCCGGGTCCAGGGCCGCGTGGTCCGAAACCTCGAAGACGGCTTCGCGCTGGAGTTCGTCCACGCGCAGCCGATCGAGACACTCGAAGAGAGCGTTACCGCGCGGTAAAGCGCAAGGACGCCAAAACCCCTGTATTTCCAGCCCCGAAGGCGGCCTCCGCAATGCGGACGCCGCCTTTTTCGCGCGTGATCATGGGCCTCGCGCCGGTTAACGGGCGGCCCGTTTGCACGTTGAAATGGCGGTTCCGCCAGCCTTTCCGCGTTAATCGATAAAACTTGAATCAATTGCAGTTGTTTCAAATTTTATGAGAATTCGATTCAAGTATAGATCGAATTCGCCGCGCCTTTTACTTGTATTCGTCTCGACTTGACTTGGTTGACTTAGCGGCAACTCAAAAGCTCCATGCGAAATGTGGTCCCAACAAGAAACGGGGGCCGCAATGTTTGACTTCAAGGGACAGGGGAAAGGGCTGGCGCTGGCTGCCATGCTCTTCGGGATCAGCGCGGCAGCGCAGGCCGGCGAGAGCCGTCTGCTCTACGCGAGCCTCGGTGACACCACGCGTGCGCCGATCGGCTGGGTCGAGTTCTGCGCGGACAATACCGCTCAGTGCCAGGGCACGCCGGCACAGCCGCGCGACATCGTGATGTCGCAGGCCGCATGGCGCGACCTCGTCAAGGTCAATCGCTGGGTCAACGAGACCGTCAAGCCTTTGACCGACCAGGAGCACTGGGGCGTGATCGAGAAATGGTCGCTGCCGACCGACGGTTACGGCGACTGCGAAGACTACGTGTTGTTGAAGCGCAAGATGCTGATCGATGCCGGATGGCCGCGCCAGGCCCTGCTGATCACCGTCGTGCGCGACAAGAAGGGCGAAGGACACGCGGTGCTGACGGTGAAGACCGACAAGGGCGAGTTCGTTCTCGACAATCAGAACGAGAACGTCGTTGCCTGGACGGAAACCGGCTACCGCTTCGTCAAGCGCCAGTCGCAGAGCGATCCCAACGTCTGGGTCTCGCTGGGCGATACCAAGCCGGCGGTCTCCACCGCCAGCGCCAGAGATTAAGAACGAGACAAGGAGTTACGCGACCCGGTCACATCCCCACCCCTCCCCGTCCCAGACCGGTTCGCGTA